>SBBK01000203.1 GCA_005240025.1 archaeon | reverse complement strand
CCTCCTGTATGATCATTTAAGAAATTACGAGTCGTGCCTGATCAGCAGGTGCCGCTGCAACCGATTCGTCAAAACACCGGTTTGATTTGGGGGACTGACAAGGAAGCATCCGGCCACAAACATCAAAAGACAGGAATGTCAGAATAACCCATGGATGCAAACGGGCTTCTCAAGAGGGGCAAGTCGCTTCTATCTGAAGGCAAATCCGAGGATGCCCTGTTGTGCTTTGAGCAGGCAGTTCTCCTTGAGAAAAACAACGCCGAGCTCTGGAATTGCATGGGGGCGGCACTGCGCAGCATCGGCAGATATGACGAGGCGCTAGAATGCTACAGCAAGGCGTTGCAAATCGAGCCGGCCGACAAGCACTCGTCGTGATTTTGCATATCTGGCCGAACTAAATTTTTACCACGTGCTGCAAATCCGTAACCGTGATTACTCCCTTGCTGTCGGCGTCGGCATATTTCTTTATGGTGTTGACTACGGCATCCACTATGCCGTCATCTACGATAGTAACAATGCTGTCGATGAGGTTGTATCTTTGTTCTTGCAGTCTTGTGCCCCTGGCTGCATGGATTTTTTTGCGTTCTGCCTCGCCCCGGCCCCTCGCATAAAACACGGTGAGGCCCTTGACTCCTACCTTTTCAAGTTCCGGGACAACGTCCTCAAGCTTTCCGTACTGCACGAATGCCTCTATCCGCTTCATGTCTGGAATGGCAGCAATATTGCCAATAAAGTGTCAAGTCGATTCTCAATTCTGGTAGCAATCAATTTGTGGATCCGATCGCGCAAAGGCTAATTAGATTACCAGACAAAGTAAGAAAATTGGAAGTAGAAAAAATTCTGGGCAGGGCAGGCGAGCTTTGCGAGGAAGGAAAATTCCGCAGGGCAATTGTCTTGTATGACTCTGTGTTAAAGATTCAGCCAGGCAATCTGGATGCCTTGATTGACAAGGGTGTGGCACTGCAAAACACTGGAAAACTCAGGCAGGCCCTTGGGTGCTACCAAAAGGCACTATCCATTGTGCCAGAAAACACAACGGCCCTCCTCAACGCAGGATCCGTGCTTCACAGTTTTGGCAGATTCGATGAGGCTATCTCGTACTATGACAGGGTAATCTCGGCTGACAAAAAATCGGCGATGGCCTTTGCGTACAGGGGCCTCTCATTGGCAGAAATGGGGCAAATAAAAGAGGCGCTCCGCTACTTCAAAAAAGCACTCGCAATAGACAAAGACTACGACGTGGCGCAAATCAGCAAGGAACTGGCAGAAAAAATTCTGCGACAGAAAAACTAAAACACTGTCACGTCGCCGGGTGCAGGCTCGCGCTTTTTGTGGAAATCTACAAAGTCCTTGTGGTCTGCCTCTTGATGCTGGCGCATTTTTTCAACGGACTCGAAGGTCCGGTTGCATAGATGGCATTTTGGCCTGTGCTGGTCCACCAGGGGGAGTACCATGTGTGGTTAATCACTTGGCCCAATTAATGATTAACGCTTGCCTCCAAATTTACGAGCGCAAAAAACATCCGAAAAGAAAAAGAGTTACAGCAATAATCAATTGCTGGTTGTTATCGATTTTTTTATCTTCGTTTTGCCTGATTTTTTCTTGTCTTTTTTATCCGACTTGGCTTTCTTGTCCTTCTTTGTGTCTGTTTTTTTGACTTTTTTTGTATCTGATTTTGCCTTGTCCTTCACGATGTCTTTTTTAGTATCGCCATCTGTCTTTGCGTCAGATTTTACGCCATCATCCTTCCAAAGCTTCTCACCATTGTACGTGAGCATGCCAAGTGCCTGCTTATCAAGCTCCACAACCGCAGAAGATAGCGGCACATACAACAATGGCTTTGAGAATTGTTGCCCGTCTGTTATCATCCAGTGGACGAGGTGCACCAATGCCTTTGCCTTGTCAACGTCTTCTATCACTCTCCCAATATCGGAATATACAAGCAAGTATGTGAAGCTGGCAATCGGATACGAGTTTGGACCTGGCGCATTTACTATGCTTACCTTGCTCCAATCGCCGTCAGGCCTTGGCAGCTGGTCTGTCGAAAACGTCTTTGCAGCCTCAAAAACCGTCTCAAAGTTTGGTTCGACGAAGGCAGATTTATCGGCATTTTGAAGTGATGCGTAGGTCATTTCATTTTGAAACGCGTATGCCAATTCCACATACCCAATCGCATATTTTGTGTTGCGTGTCGCCCAAGCGACTCCCTCGTTTCCTGCAGCACCCACACCCGTGGGCCATGGAACGCTTTTGCCTACACCGACCTTTTTGTCCCATTCACTGCTTACTTTGGCCAGGTAGTCGGTGAACACATACGTCGTGCCGGAACCATCGGAGCGCCTTGTGACTATTATGGGTCTGTCGGGCAGCTTCAGCTCGGGATTTATCTCTTGGATTTTTGGGTCATTCCACTTTTTTATTTTTCCAAGATAAATGTCGGCCACTATTTCACCAGTAAGTTTTAGCCCCTTTGTCTGTACCTCTGGCAAATTGTATGCCAGAACGACAGAGCCCAGCGCTTCTGGTATGTGCAGCGTTCCTTCGGCCAGCTCTCTTTCTTTTGCTGTCAGTGGGGCATCTGATGCACCAAAGTCGACTGTTCCTTCGGTATGCTGCTTTACTCCGCCGCCGCTGCCAATTGACTGGTAGTTCAGATTGACATTGGGATAGATTTTGTTGTATTCTACTCTCCAAGTGTCAATTAGTGGAAATGGAAATGTGGCCCCTGCTCCATTAATCTGAAAGTTTTTTGCGCTTGTTGGTGGTTCTGGCGCCGCATCCGCCGATAATGGAGCCAAGACCCCCGTGACAAGAAGCAGACTCAATGTTAGCGATGTTAGTTTTTTCATTGATCAATCAAGTTTTGTTCGTTATTTACAAATATTCAGCATAGATTACAACAACACCATATGCACTATATAGACAACATTGCTGCAAGTGCGAGATTTATGATCATGGATCTGAAAAATCCGTCTTGGGCAGTTTTGCCAGCCCAGAATAATACCGAAATCCAAAATTTCTATATAGTTTATTGTTTCTATTGTGACATACCGAATCAATAAAGACTCTTCTTTAGTATCTGTGGTCTGACAACAAACTAATGAACACACAAAAAACCACGACTGCTGTTGCGATAGCAGCAATGGTTACAATCGCGCTGGTCTTGGGTCTATCCCAGTCGCAGACCACGTCTGCAGCAGACGCGCCAAAGGGAAACAACGTGTATGTTTTTGCCGAGGGAGTGACACCGGTGGCAACATTTCAGTTCAGAGATGCGCTAGTTACGTACGAGTTTCAGGCCTTCACACAGCTTACAGGATTTGGTGCGGCAGGTAGAGGAAACACTCCAGAGTTTACACTACAAAAAATTGCCGGCAATACGCCATACTTGTATGAAGCAGTAGATCAAACACACGAGTTCACAACAAGGGCAATACTGGACTTTCCATACAAGGAGTTCAGCGTAACTGTGAACCTCATGCAGGCAGGCCAGCCAGTCAGAACATTTGATTACTCTCGATGCCAGATAACGGGCTACAAGGTGGTAACCGAATTTGACAAAGAGGAGGGATATGTCACTGGCGGCAAGACGGGATTTGCAGTGATGGATCAGTTCACATTTACATGCGGCGGATACATGCCACAAAATCCTGCATATGAAGAAATGACAAAGCCAAAGGCACCGTACTAAAAACTATTTCTTCCATCCTTTCTTTTTTTCTGAGTCTGAAAAAATGAAAAAACCAAAGGCACCATACTAAAAACCCTTTTTTGTAACCGTCTAGCTTTTTGAAGCCGCGCCCAATCATTGAATTTTGAAGATCTCGAAATTCAGCATTACTTAATTTACATGTAAAAGTGGAGAGATTTGCAATTTACTTCGAAACCCTAGACAGTTACTTTTATTTTTTAAATTATTTGGTTGTCACCAAGTCATGAACTGTTTCATTGATTACGATTTCCACAATATCGCCCGAATATTCGGCCGTCCGCCTGATGTCTTCTAGCATAAATTTGATTGCTGTCGAGTTTTTTGTTTCCTTCAATGAGTACATGATCTCTTTTTCTTTTTCTACCACCCGGTTTATGTTCAAGGCTACCCTGTCTGCCAGGGCTGGGTCCCGCTTTGTGAGGGCAAGAATCGAGTCTTCAAAGCATGATACTGCGTCACTACTGAGCCTCTCTAGTTCTGACAGTATTTTCGGTTCCAGAGGGGCCTTTAGGAACTTGATTCGCTTGGCCATCAGTGCCGCATGATCGGCAATCCTCTCTATTCGAGAAATCACTGTTCTGTAGTTGAGACAGTCAGATGGCTGCTTTAATCCGACATCATGCAACATACTTGCGCTTTGAACGGCCATGATAAGTGTTCGCATCGTGTACAGACTGAACCTATCGACTTCGTCATCCATTCTTGCCACCTCTTCACCGTGTTCTGCATCAAATTTTTTTAGCGCATCAATGGCTTCGCGGTGCATGTTGGCAGTCATTTGGTACATTCTCTTTAGCGCAACATCAAATGTCAGCTCTGGAAGTCTGGTGAGGATCTGAATCGTAATGGATTCCGAATCGGACTCGATTATTTCGGTTCCTATCATTGATTTGCGAACCAAATCCTTTATGAATCGTGACTGCTCAGAGGGAATTTTCATTCCTTTTGTTGTCACCTGAATTGTCTTGTAGCCGCTCAGATACAGTGCAATAATCTTTCTTCGGATCGAATCTATTGCGTCTTTCTGGCTTGTCGTAAAAACGGCTTTTTTTGCAGGTTTTTCCGTATCTAAACCGGGGAAAAGATTCATGG
>SBBK01000010.1 GCA_005240025.1 archaeon | reverse complement strand
CCTCCAGTCTTACCATTTTCCGCAGGCCGAGTTTTTTCAGTACCGAAATTGTTTTTTTGATTCTGTCAGGCGAAAAATTGTCCAGCATTATGATTGGCGCGCCAAGGCTTGCCGCAAGGATGGCATCCGAAATATCCTCGACTTCGACCTCGAAGGCTCTGGTGTTTTTTTTCGCCTTCTGGATGAGGCGTATCATCGAGCCCTCCGATGCAATGTGGTTGTCCTTTATCATTACCATGTCGGATAACGAAAGCCGGTGCTTTTTTCCGCCGCCAATTGCCACGGCTTCCCTGTCAAAATAGCGCAGGCCTGGCGCGGTCTTTCTTGTTGAGTACAGGCCGGCTTTTTTGTTTTCTTTTTTTATCATTTTGACCAGCTTGTCTGTCTCAGTCGCAATGCCGCTCATTCTTGACATCAGATTCAGCGCGGTTCTCTCGCATTTGAGGACGCTTCTGGCATTTCCTGATACTGTCAGGACGGTCTGGCCTGGCTTTATTTTTGAGCCGTCCTTTCCCAGTATTCTGGTGCGGCATCCGTGCATTTCAAAGATCTGTCGCGCAAATCTGGCCCCTGCCATTATTGCCTCCTGGCGGCAAACTATTCTGGCAGTGATTTTTCTGTTTTGTACAAGCCTGCCAGTGATGTCGCCACGACCAGTGTCTTCCGCTAAAAATGAGGCCAGCAGTTTTTTCGTATCCACAAACCCAGTTTTACTGTGAGGTATTAGTTTTTTGCTGATGCCTTGTGGCAGCTTTTCACCTTCTGTCTGCCTACTGCGCCGATGCTTTCTTCTTCAGTTGCTCTTGCCGGCCGTTCTGCTGTTTTCTCAAAAATCTCGCGCCGTTCTTTTCTCATAATCTTGGCCACTCTTTTTCCACCTTTTACAAATTGCGAGCGAGAAAGCCCGAACCCTTTAGGGTTGGGAGTATGCCAGGCATGCGGCTTTCCGCCAAGTGCCTGTTTTTAGGCCTAGATTTAAGCCTAGAGACATATATCATAATATCTCAACAAGTGAGATATTGTTATATATGTCACAATATCTCATATACTGAGAGGTTGTGATATGAGTGAAAGTAAGCATTTTGCTTGAAAAGTTGTGGATAGACAAGAAAGAATTTGTCACCGCGGCCGATCTGAAGTTGTATTGCAAGACTATGAAGCTGGATTACACCACCACGGTAAAAAACTTCGTTCACCGTGGCCATCTGGTAAGGATATTTAGAGGCATATTCTACGTGCGTTCTCCTGAGGGTTTGATGCTTGGGAGGGCCAAATACAATCACCTGGAGCTTGTTGCCAAAGGCCTTGAATTGAAAGGAGTGAAGAACTGGTATTTCGGGCTGCACACTGCGCTGAAGCGTAACAACATGACGCACGAGTATTTCACGATTGATGAGGTGATTAGCGATTCACTGTTCAGAGCGAATCCTATCAACATTGCCGGTTACAAATTCAGGTTCATCAAACTGTCACCACCATTGATTAAATTCGGAGTGAGGGAGGAGGAGATAATACGGTATTCTGATCCTGAAAAAACAATTTTGGACTTCATTTATCTCTCAAGACATGAGGGCATGACATTTGAAAAGATAGCCATGGATGTTGGAGACTGGATCAAGGATATATCAGAAAAGAAACTCCGTAAGTATGCGATGAATTATCCAAAAACCGTAAAAAGAGCGGTGGGGCTGGTGATCAAATGAATTTAGATTTTATCAAAAAGGTAGCAACAAAAATCAAGACCAAAAGGCTCGACATGGTGGAAAAGGACATCACACTTCACCAGATTCTGACAGACCTCTCTAATGACGAGTTCTTCTCAGAAAACTTTCTCTTCAAGGGCGGCACATGTTTGATAAAGCACCATCTTGGGTATCTCAGATTCTCCGAAGACATTGACTTCACCTGGAAAGATCAATCGAGGTTTGATAAAAAATCCTCGAATGAAATCAGAAGGGACCTGTCAGACCTCATCGACGACATGGGGAAAACCTTCGAGGCCATAGCCAAGAAAAGAGGACTTGATTTCAAATGCGTAAAAAGCGACAGAAGGCACGTCGAGTTGGGAGGTAGCAACAAGCTTTGCACCTTCAAAATGTGGTATTATTCAGAAGTTCAGAAAACTGACACGTTCATCAAAGTTCAGATAAATTTCGTCGAAGACATTTGCACAAAACCTGAAACCGGGCGCTTACACGGCGCCATCAGGAAAAATGACAAAAAGATGGCATCCTTGTTCGCCGAGTACGAAGAATACTCAAAAACCATTCCTTTCCATGTCTGTGGGGCAAAGGAAATTCTGAGCGAAAAGGTGAGGGCGTTGCTCACAAGAAAGGGGATAAAGGCAAGAGATTTTCTCGATATCTACTTTATCCAGAAACATCTCGGCATCAGGGTGGCCGACGTAGAAAAATACGTAATCAGAAAGACGAAACACACGCTCGGACTTTATGCCAAGTACCAAACAAACTTTAGATCGAAAAAGAAGCTCATCGAACAAGGCAAGATCTTTGACTGGGGAACTGAGAAGGGACTACTTGTCTCAAAGATCAATGAGGAAGAGTTCATCAAGTTCGTCAGAGAACTCACTGAATATCTAAAAAAGCTAGTCAGGATGATAGACGGCCCAAAGTAACCTGGCCTACCGAATGCTCTTGCATATCCAACACAGTTTGTGGATGTTGGGTTGCTGTTGTCTCATGACCAACTTCGCATCACTGTGAAACACGCAACAGATTTCCAGACATCTGTCGCACGTCCTCTTGCAGTGGTGCATGTCCTGTTCTTGCAGGTCTTGCACTTGCCGTCAATCTGGTCCCTTGTCACAATCGACTTGCAGACTCCGCACTGCCACAGTTCGTTCATTTCATTCCTACTATACGTACCGTGCTCGGCTGAGGCGTTCATACACAAAACTGTCGGCTGCATCACACCTTGAATACCAGCTGGTGCAGTCCTGTGCCGTATCACACCGCCCAATCCACGGCACACGGCATGTACGGCGTCTTTTGCAGGCAATCCACACACACAAAAAATACCGCGACATTCGGGCAAAACTGCAAAAACAAGGAAGGTACCTGTTGTTGCGCCAGATCAAGTCTAGGGAGTCAAACATCATTAGAAACATCAACCACCAGATATCAAAAAAATAATACAAATAGCCACATCTGAAAAATCCAGCATACGATTTGAGGATCTGTCCGGCATCAGACAAAACAAAACGCATCACAAATCATTTCGATATTCCATAAACTCCTGGTCGTACTATCCGCTACAGAAATTCGTCCAGTACAAGGCCAAAATGTGTGGAATAGAGGTCACCCATGTCGCACCAGCATACACAAGCCAGACATGTTCTAGATGCGGGTCTTTGGGTAACCGAAAACAAAAAAGATTCCAGTGTGTCCGGTGCGGACACGCAGATCATGCGGACGTCAATGCGGCATTTAATATCGGAAATCCGGTATCGCATTGTGCCTTTGTGCCATTGGCACATATCATGGATCGGTTGCGCGAACAAAGCGATTTGTGTAATGGGAGCACTGATACCCCACAAAACAGCAACGCCGGGATGCCGGTGACTGTAGAACCCCAAACCCTTTAGGGTTGGGAGTATGTCAGAAAATAGGCGGCAGATGTTGTGACTCGTACACATGAACAACAATCGGAAGGACATCGTGAGGTTTGGCAAGTCAATGAGGGTTTGAAATATTAATTAAACGTAAATGCGCGCTACGGCATATTGGGTTCTCTGCAGTTTATTTTAGATTGCCAAAGAAAGGTTCTTGACGGCACTGAATTAAATGAAACCGAACTTGGGGCATTGATAAACACGCCGAAAAATGAGCTAAAATTACTATCAGACTCGGCAAACAAAATTACGCGTGTATTTCATGGAAACAAAGTAGACGTCGAGCAGCTGGCAAACATCAAAAAAAACTATTGCAGTGAAGACTGTTCTTTTTGCGGCCAGTCTGCATTTTTTAGTAAGGAGGATGGCTACCAGCTGCTTCCCGCAGAGCAGATACTTGAGATGGCAAAAAAGGCAAAAAGTCAGGGCGCAGAATCATACTGCCTTGTTGCCGCGTGGAGAGAGCCAGCAAACGTGGATTTTGAGAAGGTTTGCGATATCATCACGAGTATAAACGACGAGGTTGGGATAAGCATCGAATGCAGTCTTGGCTTTCTTACTATAGAGCAGGCCAGAAAACTCAAAATGCTCGGCGTCCACAGATACAACCACAATTTAGAGACTGCAAGGTCCAAATTTTCCGAGATCTGCACAACTCACACCTATCAGGACAGGCTCGACACACTGCACATTGCCAGAAAGGCAGGGCTTGAGCTTTGCACCGGAGGGATAATTGGACTCGGTGAGACCAGAGCACAGAGACTTGAGTTGATCCTCGAGTTGGCAAGACTCAAACCCGAAGAGGTCACAATAAACATGCTTGTTCCAATACCTGGCACGCCACTCGAGCTCCAGGTACCCCTCGAACCAGAGGAGATTTTGCGGACCTTTGCAGTGACAAGATTTGCGCTTCCAAAATCCATCATCAAGATTTCCGGCGGGCGCGAGGTGCACCTCAAGGACTCAGGTGAGGATGTTCTTTTGAGCGGTGCAAACGGCATCATAAGTGAAGGCTATCTTACAATTGGCGGAAATAAAATGGATGAAGACCTCGAAATGATTAGAAAAATAAATCTTGAAGCATAAACTGAAATTTGCAGACCACATTCTGGCGGAAATAAGAAAGGAAAATCTGTACCGCCAGCTACGCTACGGCAAGGTACACGGTCCGTTCATAACGTTCAATTCCAAGAGTCTGGTGAATTTTTGCTCAAATGACTACCTCGGTTTGTCCGGAGTGGTGCCCCAATCTCAGCTCCAGTCCAGCTCGAGACTTGTATCTGGAAATGACGTCTCATTTAAGAAACTGGAGGGCACACTTGCAAAACACAAGTCACAGGAGTCATCACTGATTTTTCCAACAGGATACATGGCAAACCTTGGCACAATTTCTGCCCTCACTCAAAAAGGTGACATCATACTCAGCGATGAGCTGAATCATGCGAGTATAATCGAGGCCTGCCGTCTGGGTACCGCTAAAACCGTCATATACAAACACAACAACGCCGAAGATCTGGAAAAAAAGCTGCGAAAGCACGATGGTGCAAGAAAGTTCATAATAACAGAAGGCATCTTTAGCATGGACGGCGATTTCGCTGCCCTCGGCCAGATTTCAGAAATCTCTGGAAAACACGGTGCCATACTGGTCTTGGATGATGCGCATGGTGATTTTACAGTGGGCCCGGACGGTCGCGGGTCTGCCAGTCATTTCGGTGTGGAAAAAAAAATTGATGTGTATACAAGCAGCCTGAGCAAGGGACTTGGCGCATTTGGTGGATATGTTGCATCTGATGACTCTGTAATTCAGCTGTGCATAAACAGGGCCCGCTCTTTTATCTACACATCTGCACTGCCATCTTTTCTTGTGGATCTGGCACTGAACAGGATTGGGCAGGACAGAGAAAAACGACAAAAAAAACTACAACAAAATGTCTCAATGCTTTCCTGCGGGCTGGAAAGAATTGGGTACCAGATAAATTCAGAAACCCACATAATTCCAATAATAATCGGCAATGAAAAAACCGCACTGGAGTTTGGCAGATACCTGTATGACAACGGAATATTTGCGCAGCCAATAAGGTATCCGACCGTGGCAAAAAACAGCGCACGTATTCGGGTCTCGGTCACGGCGTGGCTGACAAAAACACAGATCCAGACGGCATTGCGAGTCTTTGAGAAGGCCGGGAAAAAGTTCGGGATCCTCTAGCGATGCATGTCAGAGCCTAGAAATGATGGTGAGCACATACTATTCAATAATCGCATTTGAGATATGCCGATTATGACAAATCTTTTGTTCATAAGATTATGATTTAGCAATTCTCAGATGTATACGTCGCTTCTATGCGATATGTCGTAAATCATTGCAACATTAGCTTCCCGAAAAAATAAGATCCTATAATCTCCGACCCGGATTCGGTAATGGTTGTCATATCCCTTTAGTTTCTTTATATCAAGTCTGCATGTAGGCCACATGTTTTGAAGCTCATTTAATGCGGTATTGATTCGCAATCGTAGATCGGGTGGAAATTGCGCAAATTTGTTATGGACCTGTTTTTTAATTAAAACCCGGATTGGCAAAGCTAAGAATCTAGCGGAAGGAATTCAATTTGTTTCTTTTTTGCTTCGAAATCCCTTATTGCTTTAATCTCGTATTTGTCTGGATTGTCTTCTTGTATTGTGTTTTTTTCTATAATTTTTTGTAACCTGGAGATTTTCAAATTAAGCAGCCTTATTTCTTGATCTGTGGATTGCTTGTATTTTTTGATATCGTTCAAAATCTTTTTGATATCGTGACGCGATGTGCCAGTTTCCATGTTATAGTTT
>SBBK01000164.1 GCA_005240025.1 archaeon | reverse complement strand
TTTGGTCCGAGCATTGCCCCTGAAAGATCAGGCAGTATTTTCAGATCAGAGACTCGAACCCTGGCCCGAAACTCTGTCCTGCCGGAATAGACGCCGCCCCTGCCTGCGGGCTCACTCACCGGTGTCTCCGATTGTGTTACCTGTATGGAGTCGGCAAGGTATGTACTGCCACCCACTGTAACTGTGCCGCCAAGCCCCTTGTTTTTGGCAAGCAGGGAAAGCAGATTCGCATCAAAGCCCATGACTCAGATAAAAAAATAATGTAAATGAGTTTTACTCCATTATTCCCGGCTGGAGTTTTTTCAGCCTGGATATGAGTTCGGCCTTGGCATCCCTGCAAGCAAGCCTTGCCTCCTTTTGCGATATCCCATAGTCGGCCTGAATCTTTTTGTATATGTATGGTCCGCCGTACCCCTCATCGAGGAGTTTTGAGATTGCCAGCCTGATTCTGTCTTGCCTGTACAACAGATTTGGTCCATAATCACAGAATAGAACGTTTTGTGTGTACGAATAGCAACAATACCTGTTTGTTTTTAACAAAAAGACACACCCTCAATATCACAGATTCAAAAGCCGTGCGTTATTTTTTAAAATTTTTCACAGGTTCTTTGCGTTACGGCAAAAAAGATACAGATTTAAAAACTGAAAACCGCTAAATATACACATGCTGCAATTTGCCAGTCCCCAGACGCTGCGTAACGAGATTATCAATATTGCCACTTCTTGCGGACTGGAAAGGCCGTGCTATTCCAAGATGCTAGACCATGCCATCGAACTCTTCGAGTCCCAGGGCCTCGGCATGGATTATTATGGATACCATAACATCATCCACGAGCTTGAGGTGGTATACGTTTCCCTCATTGTTCTAAAGTGGAAGAGTATTCTGGACAGCATCAGAGAAAAAGACTTTGGATATCTTTTTGCGTCTGCGTTGTTCCATGACTACGATCCGCAAAAAAGCGTAGACAAACCTCACGAAGAGGGAGTGATCAAGTTTTTGATGCATGACGCCCAGGTCAAAAAGTTGTTCGAGGAGGCAGACCTTGACATCAACATCATCAAGGCACTCATTTTAAGGACCACCTACCCGTGGAAGGGCAGGCTTCGTGAAGAAGCCGAGCAGCAGATGGCAGATGCTTTTGCCAGATCCCCCATAACAAACAGCAGTGAAGAGTCGAAGAATTATTATCTAAAGATGGGCAGCCTTTTGTCCGTAGTCGACAGGGTCAGCGGTTATGCGCTGGGGGATTTTGCCAAGGCAATGGATATGGCAAAGAAAAACGCCCACGCCCTGGGTTGGCACCCCTCCCTGATAGTGAAGCGCTCGGTGGCATACTTTGAGGACCTGCTAAACGAGGATGCGGAAATGTGCGACATGGTTCTCCGCGCATTACCAAAAGAAATGCGGAAAAACTTTATGGACACGGTTACAGGGTTTATGAATTTGAGACAGCACGAGATCAGGGTCCAGTCCGACTATCTGTATGAAAACCTCAAGCTTGTTCCAAAGATCGAGTCCATGAAGATACGAAATGATCCCGAGTTTGTCAGAACCCTGGTCGAGATTTACAATGAGCTGCCTACCCCCCTGCAGGTAGACAAGACGCACTTTGAGAGGTCGCTGCAAAACCCAAGGACAATTCTCAATACATTGAGGCTCGGGGATTGCAACGGAACCATAATCGGCTTTGCCAAGGGAGGACCCCTTGAAAACTATCAGCTTAGGACGGAGGTAAGCGACGAAAACTACGGGAGAGAAAACACGGTTTTTTTGGAACCAATTGCCCTCAAGATGGGATACTGGGGCCTCAAGGGAGGAAGTGAGATGAGACACCTGTTTACAATGCAGGCACACTCGATGAACTATCAGTTTTTGACTAGCTTTGCACAAAGGGACGTCATCCAGAAAAGAATCGACAATAATGAGAGGGCCGAGTTTGTGGCCAAGTTCGACCCCGAGCGCTGGGACTATTACAGGATCGAGCTCTAGTCTATGACCCAAACTCTTTTGTAGTCCACATAATTGTATGGAGACGTGCACAGAATAGCGGTTTTTGCCGTCCTTGTCCTGTTTTTCGGCCCCGTGCACAGTTTTGCCCTGGACGGAACCCAGCGGGCCGAGCTGTCAAACCCGAGGCTGGTCAATTCATTTGCCGAGCCCCTCACCCAGAACATAAACACAAACCAGCAGGTGCAGGTATCTGCAGACGTCACAAACAAGCAGGATGCCCCGCAGCCATTTACCTACATTGTCCAGATCCAGGACAGGAATGGGGTCACGCTCAAGCTTACGTGGTTTTCAGGGGCACTGAACCCAAAGCAGACGCTCTCGCCTGCAATTTCGTGGTCTACTGACAGGCCCGGCACCTACACTGCGCAGATTTTCGTCTGGGACACCATCAAGGACGCCGCCGCACTCAGCACCCCGCTTGAAATGAAGATAATTGTAAGTTAATCCTAGGCCTAAATACCGGCGCCGCCATTTAGATTTGATGAGCCTTACAACCGCGCAAAAAAAAATAGTTGCAGGATCGTTTCTTGGGTGGTCCCTTGACGGATATGACATAGTGTTGATGCTTTTGGTCGTACCGTTGATCAGCCAGCTTTTTTTCCCGTCAGAAAACCCCGTCTTTTCCACCATAGCTACTTTTGCGTCATATACTGTCACACTCATCATGAGACCCCTTGGGTCTGTTCTCTTTGGGATTTATGGAGACAAGCTTGGCAGAAAAAAAGCAATGATTATTACGATTTTGGGTTTTTCAGTGGCTACGTTTGCCGTCGGGCTTTTGCCCACCTATGCAAGTGTCGGCATGCTGGCGCCAGCATTACTCATCCTGATTCGCCTGATTCAGGGG
>SBBK01000228.1 GCA_005240025.1 archaeon | reverse complement strand
GTTTTCCTTCCTTTCGTAGACACCCCTGTAGGCTGCAGACGACATGGTTGCGTTGTTTCTAACCCCGCGCATTTTCATGCAAAGGTGCTCTGCCTCCGATAGAACCATCACGCCTTTGACTCCCCGGGAATACAGCTCATCTGCGATGTCTTTTGTCATCCGTTCTTGGATTTGCAGGCGTTTTGCATGCTTTTCGACTAGGCGCACAAGTTTTGATAATCCGAAAACCCTGCCGTTTGGCAGATACGCGATGCTAAGTTTGCCAAAGAACGGGAGCATGTGGTGCTCGCACATGGAGTAAAAGCTGATGTCCCTTACTATTACTGCGTCCGAGTCTTCGGAAAACTGTACAGACAGCTCCGAGTCGGTGTCATAGCCCGAAAAGATTTCTTCGTACATGTCTGCTATTCTGTCTGGAGTTCCGCGTAGTCCCTCTCGGGTTGGATCCTCGCCGAGCTCGATTATTATCTCCCGGACCAGTTTTTTTACCCGTTCTTTGTTCATGGCGCCCCCATAAGTTTGTGCAGCTGCGGCACGACTCGAACGTCTCCATAATGTGGATAAACAGCATCATAAAGGCTGAAAAGTTGTTGCAAGTTTGGTTCTGATGTTCCGTGTGTTGGTTGTATTATAAAACCCTTAAGATCTTTAGGTTTAGCTATTTTGAAGATTTTGGCTACAAGATCCTCAAATTGTTTTAGTTCCGTCTTTGAGCTCACAACCATTTTGATGTAGGTTGGCTTTTTTGATGCAATTGCCAATCCCAGACAATGTAATGCGTTTTCTAAAAGCGTAGAATAATGTCCTGCATCTACGAATTTGGAGTCGGGTGTCTTTAATTCAATTTTGACATAGTCGATATACGGCAACACATGAGCAAATTTTTTTGCATCAAAACAAGAAGATTCCAAATAGGTCGGAATGTTTTTTGACTGGATGTGTTTTGCAAGTGCAGCCGTTGCCTCGTGTTGTGTGAGCGGTTCGCCGCCTGTAAAATTTACCTTGTATGTGTTGCCCTGTAGGTGTTTGTCGATTAGCTTGCATGCGTCTTGGAGATCGTATTCTTGGCCCGATTCTAGGGGGAGTGCCTCCTTTGTGTCACAGTAAAAGCACGTAAAGGGACAGCCAGCAAGCCTCACAAAGAGGGTTTTTGTTCCACAGAGGGTTCCTTCCCCTTCAAGCGATGTGAAAATTTCGTAAAGTCTAACTTTCAAGCAGACAGTCTTTGGCTTGTGCGTTATTTATTGGATAGGGACTAGTGTTAGGTTTGTCAGCTGACCAGACCAATTATGATAGAATGGGTTCCTTAGAATAAAGTAACCCTGCCACAAAAAAGATCACGCCAAGAATACCTATCAGGCCACCGACAAATTCTATTGTCTCTAGAAATTCGGTGTTCGTTGGAGCCCATATGAATGCCATGAGTGCGCCTACAACTATCATCGGGATTCCGACACCTACCGAAATCTGTTTATAGGTCATGCAACTTGCTCATCTACAAAATCTATATGAAGTTTTTCAGTTTCTGCCCGGCATCGGTTTTGGTCGTTCTACAGGTCTGACTGGTTCCGGTCTTGGCGTTTCTGCCTCACTTCTGTTTTTGCCTTCTTCCTGCAGGGATTTGATGTGGTGTATCATCTCTTCTATTAGTGAGTTTACAGTCCTTATTGACCTGACAAACTCATCTTTTGTGAGGTCTTGGCTTTTGAGCCTGAAAAGGATGGATTCTGCCTCGCTGAATTTGGGTTTGATGCTTTCATCAAGATGTGCTCTGAGCTCTGCAAGCCTGGCCTCAAGGCGGGAGACCTCTGCGTGTCGCTGATCTTCACTTTGCTTGACTGGTTTTGATCCCAGCTGCTGCATGGGTTTTTCCAGAATTTTCGGGCCTCTGGTTTCAGCTGCTCTTTTTGACACGTAATTTTCAATTTCCTTGATAATCGAGTCCAGCGTTTTCAATGAACTGATGGAATCATCCAGTGTCTGGTTTTTTATCTGGTTTAGGATAATTCTTGCCTGTTCAAACTTGGGCCTGATGTTTTCATCCATATTTGGTTCAAGGTTTCCAAGTTTTCCCTGCAGTCTTGATGCCTCTGCTAGGATTCGCGCGTTTGTAGGTTCGCTCATTCCTATATTTACTGAATAAAATTGCTTAATTTTGATGACAAGCTGTCGTGGATCCGAAGTCGATGCTAGTTCCTGCTTTGCCTGAACAAGCCTAGCTACTTCCTCCTCGGATAGGTTTAGCTCCCTTGCCTTGGCAAGGGTCGCATCAATTTTTGCGATATACTGATTTGCGAATGTTTGGGTTTTCGTGTCCTGGCGTTTTGATGTCTGGCTTTTGATTGAGTTTTGGATTTCGTTTAGTGTTGCCTTTGTTTCATCAAATAGTTGCTTGGCTGTTTCCGTGTCACCTTCCGCAATACTTGATCTTGCTCTCTGAATTAGCTCATCAACCTTTGTAAAATCTGCTGTGGCGACATTTTTTGACGCAAGACGTTTGAGCATGTTGGCAAATTTTTCGAGTCGGTCAATTGAGTTGGTGTATTTTGCTAGTGCTTGTTTGGACTCGGACTGTTCACTTTGGACAGCAATGTTTTGCTGTGTAGGCTCGGATAGTTTTTGGCTTATCTGCTTGAATGTCTTCATTGCGCTCAGAAAGTGCTGCCTTGCCTTTTCTGCATCGCCTTGTTTTGCTGCAGAGATTAACAGGTCTGTCTGCTGGCTTCCCCCATCAAAGAGTGATTTTAGCTCATCTGACACCTGGTTGGATCTGTCCAGTTGGAATCTGACCTCCTCCCTTGCCTTTGTTGCGATGTTTACAAACGAGTCTAGTTTTGGATCTGCAAATGTAGTTGGCAGGCCAACGACCATACCC
>SBBK01000196.1 GCA_005240025.1 archaeon | reverse complement strand
TTAAGTTCAATCTTGGTTTTTACTCTACAAGGAGGAAATTTTGCATATTTTCTTACAGCAGAATTAGACTTTACAATTGTAAACTAGTGTACTTATACATCCAACTATTACAAATCATCCGTTGAACTCGTTCAGAATTGTAGCAATACTCGTAGCAGCCATATTGGTACTTGGAGTGTATGGTGGAGAAAAGATATTGCTGCAGAGGACAAACAGTTGGATCAGAAAAAAACTCCATCCAGACCATATGATTTTGACAGATTATCCAGAGATCCGCAATTTGTCGATGATAACATATATGGAAAAAACATGACTTTACGCAAGATGTCTTAAAATCGATGCCAGATGAACCCGCCCTCAGGCTCCAGATCATTGGTCATGTGACAGAAAACCAAGACGCCATCAAACAGATGGGCCAAATGATGAAAAATCCAAATGACTCCCAAAAAATGAAGTCTATGGATCATTCTTCTATGAAGATGAACAACAAGAAACCAGTTCCTCAACTAAGTATAATTTGATGAGTATCATGTTGACAAAAACAAAGATGTGCAAATAGAACTCGTGCAAAACAAGACAGTTGTAATTATGTCTGCAATTTTGCTCGTAGGTGCAATCAGCATACATCGTAAATGATTCTATTTATAAAACTAGCAAAAACCACACTTTTGCTGATAATCAAAATGAACTAACCATCAGGCCAGAATCGAAATAGGCTACGTTGAAATTCTTGCAGACATAGCATTAACGGACGAATAAAGGTAGGGGGCTTTGCATTTTTATAATTTTTCTGTAAATTCCTTTGTGCCGTCTTTTGTTATTATCAGAACGTCGATCCCGTCGCCGCTAAACGAGTCCCGCATTGTTGCTGCCTTGACGGATTTGATTGCAAGATCCACTGCCTCTTTTTCCTTCATTGCCGGCTTGTACTGCTGATCCAGGATGCCCAGTGCCATCTCTGCTCCCGTGCCCACTGCCGCATAGTCGTCAGGAAGTACAGATCCGAGTGGGTCGAGCGTGTAAATTGCCGGCTTGTCTACCAGACCCCCAACTATAACCTGTGTCAACAACGGAAAGAACCTTCGCTCGTACATCAAATTGGACATCATCTTTGCAACCGAGTTTGGCGGAACGTCACGTTTTAGCTCCATTTTTCGGATCTTTGTTAGTGCCTTTATCTGCAATACAAGAATCTGCATGTCTGCTACGAGGCCCGCAATGGTGGCTCCGACCTTGTCCGTAAGGGAATAGGTCTTTTTTGTGTTCTTGCTTACCAGAAAGTTGCCGTACGCAATTCTTTTTTCGCTGGCAAGAACCACTCCGCCATCAAACGTTATGCCCACAGCCGTCGCGCCTGGCATGTACATTGCGGTCATGAATTAACCTGCCCGGGATGCCCATTAAAGTCTTTTCTGGCCGGCGAATCTGTCAATTATCAGACACATACATTTTGTGGTCTTTTTGAGCAGATCCAGTCTTGCAAATTCGTTTGGGGCGTGGATCCTGGAAAACACAAAAGTCGAGCCAATCGAAACGCATGGGGCACCCAGAATATTTGCAAAGGAATGCATCGGGCCTGTTCCCGCATTGGACACATTTACGATATAATTCCCAAACGATTCTCCTGCAGCCTCCTTTACTGCATTGACAAACGGATCGTCCGGGCTTGTTCTGGATGCTGCCTCCCCGTGGTACATTTTTACTGCAATGTCTGAAAAGCCGTTTCTCTTCAGATGCGCCTTTAGGCGCGCGAATTGTTTTTTTGGATCCATCCCTGGCACCAGCCTGAAATCGATTTTGACAAGGGCAGACGACGGAAGAACAGTCTTGGCCCCCTGCATGGTGTATCCTGACACAAAGCCGGCAATATTACATGTGGGATCTCCTGCAAGTGCTTTTTTTACTGCCAGTCCTTTTTTGCCCCCGACAAACTCTTTAATTTTGTACTCCCTGAGGAATCCTTTTTCGTCAAAGGGTTCTTTTTCCAACAATTTCAGATCCGACCTGCTAAACGGCACCACCTCATCATACCAGCCCTTGATGAGAATTTTGCCTGATCTGTCCCGAAGGGTGTTTAATGCCTCCACAAGGCGCCAGGCCGGGTTTTTTATAATCACCGCCAGGCTAGAGTGTACATCCTGCGCAGGTTCTTTTGCAGACAGCTCCACGTAAAGTAGCCCCTTCATTCCAAGGCCGATTACCGGCCTGTTTTTTGCATCAACGTACCCAAACTCCCAGATCACCGCATCGCACGCAAACTTGGTTTTGTATTTTTTTAGGTATGCGCCAATGTTGGCACTTCCTGTCTCCTCCTCACCCTCGATTACGAACTTGATGTTGCATGGAACGTCGCCCGTCTTTTTCAAAAACGCCTCCACCGCCTTTATTCTGGTTATCAGCTCACCCTTGTCGTCTGCAGAGCCGCGCCCAAAGATTTTGTTGCCACGGATCTTTCCGCTGAACGGATCGTCGGTCCACAGCTCGACGGGTTCGACAGGCTGGACATCATAATGATTGTAAAATAACAGAGTCCTGCCCGGGTTTTTCTTTGATTTTACCTCCCCAAAGACAACTGGTGAGACTCCTTTTTTGAGGCAAAGTATTTCCGGTTTGATTCCAGACCTGGAGAGGATTTTTCCAACCAGTGCGGCACATTCTGCGATGCCCTGGTTTTTTGCAGAGACGCTTGGCTGCCTTATCAAGGCCTGAAGATCCGATATGAGCCCCCTGGTGCTTTTGTCCACGTGCCCAAGAATTTCCTTCATTTGCTCACCGAATCAAAAGGCTTCATGACTGCAGGAATTGCATCTATCAGATCTGTTGCGACAATGTGCAGTCCGTTTTTCTTTTGAGCCATTTTTCCTGCAAGGCCGTTTACGTATGCAGCTACCAGCGAGGATTGTAGCGGGCTGCGGTTTTTTGCCAGGACTCCGGCGACCAGACCAGACAGTACATCACCTGTGCCCCCGACGGTCATAGACGCGAGGTTTTTTGGATTCACAAACGTCTGCTTGCCGTCAGATATGACATCGGTGCTTCCCTTCAACAGTATGGTGACAGAGTGCTGTCTTGCAAATTTTTCTACCGTTACAGTTCTTTCTTTGATGATATCAGAGGGCATGACGCCAAACATTCTCTTGAACTCGCCTGCATGCGGTGTCAGGACGACGTTTTTTTGCTCGATTGTTGGCAGGATATATTTAGCAAGGGCGCTTGCGTCCAGGGAAACCCTGACATCCCACTCCAGTAGTGATTTTACCAGGACCCTGAGTGCCTCCTCATCTGATATTGCAAGGCCCATTCCTATTGTTGCGGAATCCAGCCCTGCTGGGACCTGCCCGAGAAGCTTGTTTGCCGCACCACGTGTGAGCTTGGCGTCCACCAGGGGAATGACTATCAGATTTGGAGAAATTGCCCTGACCGGGCTGGCAAGAATTTTTGGTACCGCCGTGTAGACCAGGTCCACGCCAGATTTCAGCGCAGAAAGAGAAGCAAGGACAGGTGCTCCGTGATACATGTAGCTCCCGCCCACCACAAGGACCTTGCCGTTTTGACCCTTGCGCGAATCAGGTCTCCTTGGCGGGAGGAATTTTTTGATCAATACTGGTTGGATTTTTTTGGCCACTTGACTAGAAATGAACTGGTCTGGTTAAATTTTCTTCTATTTTAGATGCGGTTTGTCTGCGCCTTTGAGGATTTCCGTGATTGTTTTTATGACCTCTCTGGATTTTGCCTCGACCTGCTGGGCAAGCCAGTCCCGCTCAAGCCTCAGCTGTGCCTCCGAGTTCTGAAGCCTTGCGAACGCGTCCTGGAGCTGCTTGTTCAGATTATCAGAGTGTGCCTTTTCTTCTGCAAGGGCCCTGTTTGCATTTTCAAGCTTGGCCACCTTGTCATTTAGCTCATGGTTTAGCTTTTGCAGCATGGCCTCTTTCCATTTTTCTTGCTGCTCGTGTTTTTCAAATTCGCGAATCTTGCTGTTAAGAATTGAAGAGACGTCTTCCAGCAGTTTTTCGCGCTGGATTGTCTTTAGCCTGCCCATTTCTGCAACGCCGAGTTTTTTGAGATCCTCGGGAGTAATGCGGTTTTCAGGTTTTATGGTGCCATGGCGGTGCAGACTGTCCCGTGCCTTTTCTATCGGGGATTCAAACTCTGGCTTTGATTTATGTAGCAAGCTTCAACGGGGGTTTTACGCATAAAAAGACTATTAGAATATGTCTGTGTGATGCGTGCAAACAGCGATTAGTGCGGCACTGGCTTTCTGTCAAAAAAGGCCTTCCGCGCAAACGCAAGATATGTGGTGTGGCCTATGCCAAAAAACGAGTGCCTCGTTTTGCCCTCCCTTGCATCAATTGTGCGCAGAATGTGCTCGCTGCACTCGATATCTGTAAACTCGTTTTCCACCAGCGCCGCTGTAAGTTTTTCGAGCTGGTTCATTGTGGGGCAGATTGCAAAAAGGGCGCCGCTGCCCTTTAGCATTTTGCGCACCTGCGGCACGACGCTCCACGGATCGCCGAGGTCAATTATTGCAATGTCTGCCTCGGAGACAGGCATTTTTTTTGCAGTCTTGATATCAAGATTGTGCATTGTTACATACTTGAGCATCCCTGCCCGTGTGATGTTTTTTGCTGCGACTTCCATGAATCTGGGCTCCACATCAAAGGTGTATACGTGACCCCTTGGCTTTACAATGCTTGCCATAAATGTGGTCAGCGCGCCGCTGCCTGTCCCTATCTCGAGCACGGTCTGGCCACTTTGCACGCCGGCCCGGGCCGCAATGTATCCAAGATCTTTTGGGTATACTATCTGGGTGCCGTGCTGGCTTTTCATGACAAAATCATGAATTGTTGGCTGCAGCAGATATACGTACTTGTCCTTGTTTGTGCGGATTCTTGCACCGTATTCTTTTCCTATCGCATCGCTGTGTTTTATGACACCGACGTGGGTGTGGAGAGATTGTTGTCGCGATATTTTGTTTAGCCATTTTTTGGAATCGTTGTAAAAAAACAAAACGTATGAATTGTTTTTTATCCTGGCCATGACTGTGCCTCAAACCGTAAAGATAAGAACCTAACTGATTGAGCCTTGGGCATAATTCCAGCCTGATTTTGATCATCACGCCAGATCAATTTGATGGAAAACACTAAGGATCTCCACATCTGATTTTCATTGTTCAGATGAAATCCGTTATGAAGATCCCCAGCAACACATCATCGAAATCCATCCTAATAGGAATTTTGTATCTAATCAAGAAGCACATGCTTGGAAGTTAGTATGTTTTTTGGAAATGAGTATGCCTAACTCAGATATGTGGATTCTTTATCCTCGATTTGATAGACTTTCAGACTAGAGGTTTCTAGCCAGTAATACTTTTATGTTACGTAATATCATTGTATTACTATGGAAATACTCAACGTCAAAGTTGAAAAGGAGACTATAGAAAAGCTCGAAAGGCTCATCAAAAAAAAGGCCTACAAGAACAAAAGCGAGGCAGTCAGAAAGATGCTCCGAGAACATTTTGAAGAACACCCAGAGATCTTTGGCCTTGATGAGCTGCAGGGAATCCTCAGAGAGGCCGACGACATGTCAGACCAGCAATTTGAAAAGCTGGCCACCAGAGTATTTAGGGGCACCAAGACTGCCGCACAGCTAGTGACTCAAGGAAGGGACAGGTAAGACGCGTCAGTTCTACATGGATACCAATGTCTTCATATCGGCACTAAAAGCAGACGACCCCTATCACCATGAGGCAAAAATAGTTGCCAAGAGTTTGCGCAAAGGTGAGATTCAGGCAGAGACGTCCATCCTCACATTACTAGAGACCGCATCTGTCGCAAGCCGCATGTACCATCGTGCTCAGGGCAGCGAGGAAGACGACCAAAAAAGAAAGACATTCGTCGTAAAAACCCTAAAGACGCTTGCAGGACTAGGCGTAAAGTTTGTTCACATGGCAGGCGACACTCCCTTTGCGGTGGAAAACATCATGACGTACGTGCCAAGCGTCTTTAACGAATCGATACTTTTGGGTATCCAGACCACACTTCGAACGCTGGACCTGATGCATGTTGCAGCAGCCAGGCATGCCAAACAAAACAATCACGAGATCGGAGCGTTTGTCACAGGAGATATGGAGCTTCTTCGCATGAAGGGCCAACTGTCCACAATAACTGGGATGCCATTTCGCTCACCAAGAGAATATGTGATAGATATTGGGCTCAAATAGAATCGGAAGCAATGTGGTTTATGCCAGGCGTATCGTACCCATCATTCCGCCCCGTATCTTTGTTAGCCTCGCCTGTGATGATTTTAAACAACAAACAATTCCAATATGTCCTGCATTCTGTCTTGGACCAATTTCCTGTGAATGACTCTGTATTTTGATTTTCTTTCAGGTCCTGTTATCTCAATTACATCATTTTCAAAGCCTCGTGAAGTATCTTGCGGTCATCAAGCTTCCCGAGTCCCCCATAGTGCTTGATCATGTTGCTCCAGAAGATGCCTGGCATATTATTTGGTACCAAGTTGCGGGATGATTTCTGGAAAAGAGATAGTATATTTTAGAAAGAACTATGCCCATGGCCCAACTAATTCAGAAGGTTTTTGCTTTTTGGATTTTCCTCAGGGCGTCAAGATAGCTGCGGGCCTGGGCGTGAGTGGGATTCAGATCCTTGAGGTTTTGTACGTTGACGTTCAGTTTTGCCAGCTCGTCGTAAATTGCCCTGTCTTCTATGGTATCCAGCAGATCCTTTAGCGAAAAAGGTTTTTGCAGCAGCTCGACTATCTGCCCGAGCGTTTTTATCGAATCGACAAGTGTGTCCTGGACATACGCAGACGCAAATACTATCCGCTGTGTTGGTTTTTTTGCAAGGATTTCTTTTGCCGCCTCAAGGCCGTTCATCTTTGGCATCGAGTAATCAAGGACCACCACATCAAATGGATTCTCAGGATTTGCTGCAAGCACATTAGAATAAACCATGATACATGACTGGCCATCACCTGCAGTATCGACGGAATGGCCCGCATCTTCAAGAATGGTTCTGTACTGGGACACAAGGTCAGGCTCGTCATCTACCAGAAGAATCCTCATGAGTCAGGTTTGTCTCCCGTAAATATAGCGGTTTTTAGTGCAACAGCGGCAGGCCGTCGTGTACCTTGTGAATAATGTCAATTACGTTGTCAATTTCGTAAGGCTTGTAGATTATCGCCGTGGCATCCAAACTCCGCAGCTGCTTTTCCGTATCTGTCGTAAGGTCGGCAGTCACCATTATTACCCTGGCAGCCGGATCGAGCTTTTTGATATTCTCAAGACCATAAAAACCGTCATATTCTGGCATCATCACATCCAAAAGCACGATGTCAGGCTTGAGTTCTTGGAACAATGCAACAGCCTTTTTTCCGTCATAGCCATACCCCAGCACATCTATGTTTTTTATTTTTAGATACTCGCAAAAAACCTCGACGGTGTCTGTATCGTCGTCGATTACCACAACATTAACCAGGTGAACCGCCCCCTGATTCCACAAGTTTCCAGCATTTGTCGTGATACCATGCATTTCCATAGTGGACGCAGCCTTTGTCTATTTCCACAGCACGCTTGCAGACCTGACACTGGCCAGGGCCATACCTAGATTGGCTCAATTACTTTGCAGATAGAAAAATCCGTATTATTCCCTAGTTTGTTTACTTTAAACAGACTTTACATCCTTGCAGGTGTGTCTATCCCGATCATCTCCAGTGCTTTTTGAAGACATGATCTAAAGGCATGCACGAGGCACAGCCTTGTGTTTAGCTGGTCATCTTGTGCTTCCAGCACCCGCACATGCTCATAAAAGGCACTAAACGTTACTGCCAGAGAATAGCAGTATTTTGCAATTACCTTGGGGGACAGATTGTTGGCAGCATCCTGGACTGCAAGCTCGAACTTGCCTATTGCCTTTACCAGATTTGTTTCATATTGGGTCTCAAGTTCATAGTGTGCATCAAAGTTTGGCTGCCTGCCTGA
>SBBK01000170.1 GCA_005240025.1 archaeon | reverse complement strand
TCAAGCGAGCAGTCCAGCAGGAAGAGTTTGAAAACGAGATCCACTACGACATTTTGGTAGTGGAAAAAACCCGGGCTGGACTTGTGCCAAAGCGCTCAATCGCAGATGAGGAGCAGCGAGACGCCCTCTTTACTACGTCGGGTCAGGTGCGACGCAGCATTACAGTAAACGAGTCTGGCCCTACCACATACGCAATATTTGTCAAAGGGACTGGTCCAGAGACGCGAGACCCAAACCCTCTCAAGGCCGGCTACATAACATTTGATGTGGATGTGCAAAAAGGCGATGAGGCAGCACAGACCAAACCAGAACCTGCCAAGGACGTTGCCATTCCGTCATGGATAAAAAACAACGCCAGGTGGTGGGCTGACGGAACCATAGGTGACTCGGACTTTGTCCAGGGAATCCAGTACCTGATAAAACAAGGAATAATCAAGCTCAAATAACTTGGTTCGAAAAATCCTTTTCATGCCGTTGGGAATAATGTTTGGTGCTGCGGCCATTGGCATTGTGTATCCATTGATAGGGCTGCCCGGTGCAGAACAAAACGTTATTCCAAGGTTTGCAAGTCAATGGTATGTTGGCAAAGGTGCAGAAAACAAGCCGACAATGCAATATTTGGTAAAAACCCAACAAGCAGAGTTTTCGGCAGAGATGCAGTTTCTGGATCAGCGCGATGACGGCCAAGACGTCAGGGTAACAATCGAAGACAAAAAGACCGGTCAGCACATAGAACAAACCCTCAGGCTTGGCAAAGCATACCTCTTTGTTGATGCAGGCCAGGAGATCAAGCCATACACTGAGCACCTGGAGACCACTGTTTTCTGGGCAAGAGACACAATACTTGAGCCAAAATATCTCGTCGTTGGAGCAGAGTGGGGCACCATCTACATTGGCAAGCTTACCCCAAATCTTGTGATCACACAGTATGAGGACACCAAGTTTGGCTTCGGCTCACTTAAAACCTACACGGCCTCGTACAAAATGAATGATGTCGAAAACAAATTCTGGGTATCGGACAATCTTCCCCTTCCAGTAAAGGCCGAATTTTACACACTCGACGGGGCACCGGATTATTCCTTTGAGCTAATCAATCTCGAAGGAACCTCGTAGACTACATCTAGAAGCCAGTCACAGTATCTGGTTACCCTGTCGTCAAAAATGTACCAGATGTGAACGGAGTGGGGCAAAATGTCGATTCGTCCCCCCTCAAAGGAGACCCGCACTCCCTCCTTTCCCTCGTACATGTATGCATCATCAACCTGCACATCACCCAGGATCTCCTTTGCCTTGTCCTTTATGGCAATGCGCTGGATTGGAAAGTGTTTCCTTTGTCTGTCGACTATTATGGAAAGGTCGCGCCTTCCGTACAAATCAAATTCCTCGATTTTGCCCCTGTGTGGAAAGTTGACCACAAGCTGAACTTTGTATCTGGTGCCGACAAGGGAGCCTATCTCAGTTATCTTGGTGTATGCAATTGCCGGGTTTCGTTTCAAAAGCAGGCGTATCTGGGGGATACTGGATTTGAGCTGTTTTTGCAGCTCGGCTGTGATTGCAGAAAAACTCACAAATGCTCTAAATTTAATAGAGATATAATCATTGCAAAATGTTTTTTTTAAGACGCCACCACCAAACCAGTATCGTTGAGCGCATTCGATGAAAGTTCAGAGAGGGCAAGCAGCGTCGAAGACTACAAGGTAACCTGCATGAGATTCATAGAAGACATCTCAAAGGATTATCTGGCGTGGGTGGACTATTACAGGCTTCCCAAGGAGGAGGACAAAAAAAGAAGGGACAGGATAGCAGCTGTAATCCAAAAGACAAACGAATGGATTGCCAAGGTGGCCCAGACAATCAAAGGGGTGGATGTTGTGATGAATGACGGGCTACAAAAGATGGCGGAATCTACCGCAGGCCAACCCTTCCAGATAGGTGTCTTTGTAAACAAACAATCAGGATACACCAGCTCAAAGCCGGGAATAATAGACATCAACGTCAAGGCAGCCGGAAGACAGGGGAGAAGGACAAAGCTAATCGAGCACTACAGGGGGCAACAGTTTCGAGTAGAATCCACTGCCAAGGTCTCCATTGGGGGAAGCCTCCCGCAAGACGAATTCGATTTGATGGACGCCCATGTTTTCCTGGATGCCAGGGCGGCCCGGAAACGCGACCTAATATCATTTACAATTTCGGTGGCCGAAATGGAAAACGGAGTCGAAACAGAAAAGCGCGGCGTCTCCACAATAATACACATCGTTTAGAATCAAGACCTGGAGTACCTGGCAAGCAATGTGGCCTTTTGTATGATGTGGTTCTGAATGTTTGTCTGCAGATCCTTTCTTTTTGATTTTGTTGAGAGGTCTAGCTGGGAGTCTAGCGCATAGATGCTAAAGTAGTATCTGTGGGTTCCAGATGGCGGGCAGGGCCCGGCGTATCCCAGTGTTCCAGCATCATTTGTCCCCTGGGAAAATCCTTTCTGTCCTACCAGAAGCTTGGTCGTCTTTGTGGGTATGTTCCACACAAGCCAGTGCGTAAAAGTTCCACGCGGGGCATCAGGATCATCAACAACCAAAACCAAAACCTTGGCGTTTTTTGGCACGTTTTCTATTTTGAGGGGAGGTGAAATGTTTTGCCCATCACACGTAAACTTTTTCGGGATAATCCCGCCGTCCTTGAATGCAGGGCTCGAAATCTTTAGCTTGCCAGAGTCTGCAAAGGCATCCTGCTGGGTAATTATGAAAAGTGCCAGGATAACGAAACAGAAAACAATCTTCATGTCTCTGATAGGTGTTGCGCAACTAAAGAAGTTTTGCACAATGCTACCTCTAAAACAATTCTTGACTCTTGGGCGCGAGACTCGCCGGCGTACTTGATGTCTGAAATTTTTTTTGCCAGAGTCTGGTCTGTTACCACCGATGCCACCCCTTCATACGACGTATCAGCCACCTCGACTCTCACACGGGGGTTGGCAATTGCGTTTTTCAGCCAGTCAGCTCCCTGATTGCGGCGCGAAAAGTAAATCCTGTCGTTGTACGACACTGCGCGGAGAAAAACCACGTGCTCCCTACCTGTCTTTCTGCCCTTTGTGGCAAGGACAACAATGAATGTGCCTTCCTTCACAGATACCGGGCCTCTGTCAAGTAATTTAACCCCATTGCTCCAAAATTCTCATTTTCGGTTTCCATAAACCAATCTAGTAAAAAAAGCCATGGCAACACGGCTGGAAGGAATGTCAGAAAACACCTGTACAGCAGACCAGTTCACGGGCAAAAACGTAGTGGACAGGGAAGGTATAGAATACGGAAAGGTAAAGCACATACACATCAACTCAAAAACCCTGTCAGTCTCAGGCGTCACAATCCACCAGGGGTTTCACAAGGACTATTTTCTGTCATCAGAATACATCGACAGGTTCACCGACGAATCCCTTCTTCTGAGCAGGCCGCCCATTCGAAGTGGCGTGCCGGTAGTTGACATCGACGGTCACAAGCTAGGAAAGGTAAAACGTCTGGTCAGGGACACTGAAACAAACGAACTCCAATCCATCGAAGTCTCCGACGGACTGATTCACACCAGAATAGTCACAAAGGCAGACATCTGGGGTGTGGGCGAAAGAGTGATCCTCAAACTATCCAAGGAACAGTTCAAAAACCTGCACTAGTCTCAATTTTTTATTGTTTTTGCGCAGATCTGACATGCGGGCGTTCCATCGTATAGTGTGAGCTCGACATTGGAATTGTAGCAAATATGGCACAATCCTCGCATGATCACAAAAAATTTTTCTGCCTTAAATTTTTTCTGCATTAAATTTCTGATCCAAAAAGACTTGGATTTTATATTCTATTATCTGTCTTCTTGTAGTGTATTCTATAGAAACAAAGGAGCTCACCAAGATATACAATTCAGATCTGGTGGCAATAGACAGGGTTTCCTTTGCAGTCGAGGAGGGTGAAATATTTGGGTTTTTGGGCCCAAACGGCGCGGGAAAAAGCACAACCATGATGATACTGACAACCCTGCTCAAGCCAACAGGGGGGCAGGCATTTGTGGCCGGATTCGATGTGGCCTCGCAGCAAAAAAAGGTCAGGGAACAAATTGGATACGTCCAGCAAGACATCACCGTAGACGAATACCTGACGGGACGCGAAAATCTGCTTTTGGGGGCCAGACTAAACCACATCCCAAAAAACCAGATCGAATCCAGAATAGACGATCTGATGGATCTGGTGGAGCTCAAAGACAAGCAAAATGACGCCACAATAACATATTCTGGCGGAATGAGAAAAAGGCTGGAAATAGCAGGAGGTCTCCTGGCCAGGCCAAAGGTACTTTTCTTAGATGAGCCGACTGTGGGGCTTGACATACAAACCCGCCACAAGATATGGGAATACATCAAAAGAATCCACGAGGAATACAAAATGACGATCTTTCTTACCACCCACTACATGGAGGAAGCCGACAGGC
>SBBK01000143.1 GCA_005240025.1 archaeon | reverse complement strand
GTTTTTGTCTTTGGATGCCATCAGAGTCCAGATCTGCCCGGAGCGTTGAGATTTTTGATTCCGAATCGGCCTTGTTGGATTTTGCCCTGTCAAGTGCCCTTTCAAGGTCACCTAGATTTTTGTGTCCAGATGTGTCAAGATTTTGCTCAAGTGCAGTCATTTGCAATGCAAGATCATCCTTTTTTGAAATAAACTCGTCAAGGCGCGAGATAAGGTACGTAATCTGTGACACGGATTTGTCGGACTCCTTTACAGATACCGCGCCAGACAGTATTGCCTTCATGCACGATTCCAGAATAACAACTATTGCGTTTTTGTTTTGAGCAGAAACTGTATCGGAGTGATTGGAAACGAGTCGCTCCAGTATCACCTTGAGTGGTTTTTCAAGTGACGTGACATAGACGTATTTGCCAAGGGGCCTCGATATTTTTGAAAATTCGTCATCGATTTCCTTGTTTAGTTTTTCTTGGCGCGACATGATAAGTGACATTTGCTGCCGGCCCTGCAGAAATTCCGCAAACTGGGGCGAGGATTTGATGTTTGCTATCTTTTGTTCTGTTGCAATTATTTCAGATGCGTGCATCTCCTGTAATTCGGATAGTTTGCCAAGGCGGCTTGTTTTTTGTCCTATTTCGGAATCAAGCTGGATAATTTTTTGGACCTTGTTTCGTATCCCGGAAGCAGACGAATCAAATTCTGCAACGTCACCCATCAGCATTGTTATTACCCCGTTGCTTTTGGTGATCTGCTCAAGGTGCGCCTTTAGTTGGAGGGCGTATTTTTTTGCAAACACGTGTATGACGCGGCTGTTTTTGCCAAGGACGTCGCCGATTTTTTTTATCATGTGTGAGGTGACATCTGATGCGCTCAGCAGATCGTCGTAGGTGGAGATTTTCGGTATTGTGTTTTGTGATTCCTTTGAAACGATTTCTATCACCTCGGCCTTGCTCCGCACTATCATGACGCCAAGCCTTTTGTCCACGTCGTCCACTTTGAGGTCGTCGCTTTTTAGCTGGGATATGATATCAGAAATTGACGACATCTCTTTTCGGATTTGCTCAAAGAGCGGCCCTGCCTTTTGGATTGCCATTTTTTGCTTTTCCTGTTTTTGCCTGGATAGAATGGAGTCCATTTCAGAAAGCGCTACGGTTTTGGCTGTGTGGGACACGGTGTCTTCCCTGGTTTTTTTGCCCCATCCAAAGACCATACCTGAAGTGGATTGGTAGCAAATGTATATTTGTCGGAAATCTCTGGCAGATTTAAAAAACACCTCAAATCCCCTTATTGCATGGTATGGACCTGGATAGAAGGCAAGGGAAATCACGCCGCAACCGTGTCCCGGTCGGTCGCCATTTCTGCATCCCCAAAAAAAGTCTGGGCCGCAATCAGCGACATAATCGGGCTCGATTGGTTGCAGGATGCCAAAAAAACCGAACCCCTGTCCAGGACTCGTCGCGGAACAGGTGCGTCAAGGCTCATTACGTTTTTGGACGGCTCGCAGGTCACCGAATACATAACCGGGTGGAAGGAAAACCAGTACCTCTCGTATGTGGCAACAGATGGCCTGCCCCTTGATGCGTACCATGCCACCCTTTCAATCTCACACATGGGCGCCTCAACGCGGCTGATGTGGACCTCGTTTCTTGTCGGGTCTGACAAAAAACGGTTTGCCGAGTTTTTGTCGTTTATTGATGATTTCTACGCAAAATCGCTCCAGACCCTCAGGGAAAAGCTGGAAAAGGCATAAGTCCCAACACCGCATACAGAAAACATGAGCGACACGCGTTTTATCCTCCTTGGGATCGGCCTGATATTTGCGGGGTTTCTGGTCTTGGGGGTTTTTGGTCAGAGCCATTATGAGATGTCGCTCCAGGCACTAGAGTTTGGCGACTGCTACAGGTTCGAGGGCGGGATCCAAACCGAGATCGACTGCCAGACGGCGATGCAGGACAGGGCAATTTTCTTTGCCGCAGTTGCAGGCCTGATTGCTGCCGGAATTTTCTTTCTCATCAAGGGGGTGAGGGGCAAGTGGGACCAAGACGTCAGGCCCCAGGACAAGGTCGGGCCCGGCACCACATTTCCAGGCTAAACTCGAATTATTCCGTGCCCTATCAGGTACTGGATTCCCTTTACAAAATCCGCATCGCTGATCTGGCCTTCCGCCCACCAGCCGGCGCTCTTTTTAATCCAGTCAGGAATCTTTTGCACATCACCGGAGGACCGGGTGCCTGGAATCTGGATTATTTTTTGTGCAATCAAATATTGTATGCCCTTTGTGAAATCATCATCTGTTATCTGGCCTTCCGCCCACCAGCCGGCGCTGTTTTTAATCCAGCCAGGAACCACGATGGCGCCTTCGGCCAAAAGAGACGGGACTCTCTCAAGCAGAACGATTTTGAGTCCCTCGGATTTTGCGTCAGATATTACTTGTTTTAGGTAGTCGAGCCGGGTTGTGTCGACTTCGTTTTTGAACGCGTCGGTTTTTTTGGCAAAATCCGCCGGCTGCATGCTGATTGTGGCATATCCATACTGGTTGATGCTTGCGCTCACTTTTTGCGCCGCCTTTTGTGGAATGGTTCCAGCAAAAAACGGATCATCGCTTATCAGATTGGCAAAGTCCAGCGTACTTGGTATGTGCTGTATTTCCGCATCAGTGTATGGTGGGGGGTCCTTTGCCGCACTTGAGCTAAAGTAGGCCATTTTGGAGTCTTTGGCTGCGGCAACGGTATCCTTGTTGAACATGTCATACGGCGGC
>SBBK01000024.1 GCA_005240025.1 archaeon | reverse complement strand
TTATTCAAATTCAATCTCACTTGATCAGATGATGCGTGAGGTCTCTACAAACGGATGGAGTGCAAGCTGCCCGCCATTTAACGACTGTTATGTTGCCCCTGCAGGCCTGTACGGGAACGGCCTGTACATATATGACAGGGATTTTGTGGCAACAAACCAGCTCAAGCTTTCCGGCGCCTTCCAAACATCATTTGCATTTTCGGCCACAAGCTACCTGGTGGCAGAACCAAACGGAGGAACCATCACTATTTCTGGAAGCGTTTCTGATCCCACCACACCCTACCTGAAAATAACAAACCTCCCTCCAAACATTCCATACGAGATAGTCAAAGACGGCAAGATATCAGTTTCTGGCATGGCGCAATCCGATGGCACACTTTCGTTGCTGTACAGCCAGATAAACATAGGTGGCACATCGCCAACCGGAATCCTGCACCTGTACCCAAACTCGCTAAAATACAGGGGTCCATTCTCAACTGTAGTCTTTGATAATGTCAACCACCAAACAATCCACATTCCAACCGCTGATGACAAGACCTATACCGTACACGCCTACGTCAACATCCCGGTTGTGGGAAATGTCACGGTATCGGATGTGTATCTGGACAATACGCTGGCAATTCCGTACCTGCAGGGCAACTACACCACAGGCAACAACATCATGGTTCCAGTCATTCCTGGATATTTTGATATCAACATGAAGCTCAACGGCATTCCGACTACAACCGTCATAGCAGGCGTACTTGGGGGAACGGGGCTCAAGGTAATTCCGGCCAGTACGTCAACCATTACGCAAAACGACGATGATGGTCTGATTCCGTCAATTTCCGCAACTACTGGCACCGTTGCATATGTGATTCCCAGTGCCGCTGGAACCATGACCACGTCGCTTACTGCCACGATTTCCGGCGATTCCGAAATAGAAAATTATGCGTATTTTGGCGCAACACCTCCTCCGCCGCCACCGCCTCCGATGCTGGACCCACTCAGGGTCTATGTCGATGTATACAAAAACGGTGCACTTGTCACACAACAACAGATCTTCTTTTCTTCAAGCCCGGCATCATACAACTCTGGAGGGGTAGGGGTTTCGTCGTCGTATGTTGTTGACAGCTACACCTATCCGCAAACCGTGGTAAACGGCGTCATCAGCACAGGTGTGGTGCCGGGGGACTTTGTGGAATACTATCTCTATGCAAACATTGCTGCAAACGGCTCAACACCGCCCACTCCGCCCGGACATACATTGTACGGATATTCCGGGGAGGGCCACGCCACAGTGACAATTCACAGTGGAACCATACTTACATCATGATTTAGACTAAACCGTTCATCTTTTATTGCGCAGTATTTGAAATCCCAGCATTGCAAAAAACACAAGACATCTTTGATCATTTTCCAGAAGGATTTGAACCAAGGCCCATCCAAAACGATCTGCTAAAAACCATCGGGTCTCACCTAAAAAGCGGGATTGGTACCATCATAATTTCTGCGCCCACGGGCGTGGGCAAGTCATTTGTTGCCGCAACAATCGCACGATATCTCGGAAGCTCCTTTGTCGTCACGGCATCAAAGCAGCTCCAGGACCAGTACGTGGCAGACTTTGGGTTTCTAAATCCGGTCAAGGGCAAGTCAAACTTTGCCTGCCTCCAGCTGATGGATCAAAACAAAATCGACCTGGAAAATACAAAAAAAGCCATCCAGCAGGAGCTTACATGCGAAAAGGGCAGGTGCAAGATCAAAAAGGGGACAGATTTTGAGGTCTGCACCTACAGGCCCCAGATGGCCAACCTTGACAACATCACCACGCCAATGTGCCATTATTACCTGCAAAAATACCGTGCACTCCAGTCACCGCACTCGCTGTGGAACTATTCGTCATATTTTCAGCTAATGAAATACAGCCGGCAGGCTTTTTCAGACTATGTTGACAGGCCAGTCGGGATATTTGACGAGGCCCACACAATTGAAAACCAGATAATCCAGTTTATGGGCTTTGATGTGTATGCCGGAAACATATCCGAATGCAAACTGAACATCAAATCATACGATTTGCAGGACATCAAAATGGTGCTCATGCTGATTGAGGACCTGGCAAACAGCTACCGGGAAAAAATCCGCGAGCTGGAATCCAGCCGGGCCTTTCAGAGAAACCCGGACTACGTGATTCTATCAAAACTTGAATCAAAACTAGACAGGATGGCGCGCTCATATGTGGAAATCTCGACAAACAAGGGCAACTTTATCCTCAACGACCCATATTTTGATCATGAAGGTAACTTCAAGTCATTATCTGTAGTGCCACTTGACATATCAAAATATGCCGAGTCGTTTTTTGACCTCCCCGTGCGGGTCTTCATGTCCGCAACAATAGACAGGGCAAGCTTTTGCGAAAACATGGGTATTCCAGCAGACAGGGTGGCATATGTGGATGCCCCAAAATCGCCGTTTTTGCCTCAAAACAGAAAAGTAGAGTTTCTAAACATACGAAAGCTCAGCCAGTCAAAATCCACATTCGATGATGAGCTGGCAATTATCAAAAAAATCGACGAGCTCCTCACAAGACATTCGGGGG
>SBBK01000081.1 GCA_005240025.1 archaeon | reverse complement strand
GTCTTGGAGTGCAGCACTCCCACCTGATCAGAATAGACGCCGTGAACTGAAAGAATTTTTTTCTTTGCCCTGATGAATTTCATGATAAATGCGGATGGAACATTCCAAGCGTGCACCACGTCGTATTTTTCCCTATCAAGCAGTGCCTTGATTACTCCAAATAATGCAAAGCTTGGATTTTTGACATTTTTTATAGGCACGTGTGGGACATGCATAAGTTTGACATCATATCCGTGTTCTCTGAACTTTTCTGCAACTCTAAACGCGTGTCCTCCTATTCCACCCTCATATCGTGGAGAAATGAAAAGAATTTTCAATGATGAAAAATTGTTTTTTAGACCTAATAAGGTCTCGGATTAAATTTCTACTGTACTGCCTGGGATGCTTCGTGCATCATCTGGCTTTTTGCACAGCCTGCTGCAAGCTCATCGCCAGATCCCCTTCTCATCAGACCCCTGTAGAGCCCATCTTCGAGTTTAACACCTTCTTGTTTTTCCCATTCTTCTACACTGATGGAATATTTCTTTTGAATTCTATCACGATACCATTCCGGAATTACATTAAATGCACAAAATGGTATGATCCTGAGGTCAGGCGTAAGATAGTGAATATCACACCTTTGCAGTCTTTCTAGGTCTTCATTGTATTTGTCTTGGAAGTGCATCATTCCAAGGAACAAGCCTTTGACATGCCAAGAACCAACAGAGTCAAAGGATCTTTTCATCAAGATACTTCCGAACATCTTTGCCAGATCGAGTCCAGCCGGTTGTTTCTTTTTATCTATAAAGCCAGATAGTTTTCGCACTACTTCTAGCATTGTAAAATACTTGTTTTTTCCTGAGCGGATCTCCTCTGCCTTGTCTTCAAACAGCTCTAGCATTCCCTGGATGTCGCAGAATCTTGGTAGTGGGACAAACTTTTTGGTTTCTTCATCTTCGAATACATATGTGCCCGCGCCGCAGGCAAAGTGAATTGAGAGCTCGTATTTGGGTTTGCTTGAGAACGCCTCTATTACATTGGTCAGCGGCATGCAGCTTGGTACCGGGAACCAGTCATCTACTGTGACCTGACCGTTTGTCTGTTCCTCGATTCTTTGAATGCAGTCTGGGACCGTAATCCGGTATTTTTCACGCTCGCCCTTGCCCATCCTTCCAGTCAGAGAGACTGGTTGGAAGTTGACTGCATGGACAACATCCATGTTTTTTTGGGCATATCTGATAATTCCCCCTAGTTCATGATCATTGATTGATTTGATAACGGTAGGTACGAAGACTACTGTGGTTCCTGTCTTCCTGCAGCTGTCCAGAGCATAGGGAATCTCCCAGTGGTTCTTTGGATTTGTTCTTGCGGTTACACCATCAAAACTCAGGTAAAGATTATTGCATCCTGCAAGCCTTACCTCTCTTGCTGCCTCTGGATCCATGGCATGCCTGATACCATTTGTGTTCATCTGGACGTGGTCAACGCCTTCCTGTTTCATTATTTTAATAACATCAGTGATGTCATCCCTCAGCATTGGTTCGCCGCCTGTAATCTGAATTGAGTTGCCAGCAATGGGGCGCTCTGCCTTGAGTGTCTTCATCATTGCACGAACCTGGTCGTGTGATGGTTCATACATGTATGCCCCCTCAAGACCTTTTTTTACATAAAAGAAGCAATACCAGCACGTCAGGTCACACCTGTTTGTAACGATCATGTTTGCCAGACCGCTATGTGAGAGATGGTTTGAGCACAAACCGCAGTTGTTTGGACAGGAACATTTCTCAATCATTACGTTTGGTGCATGTGCGCCTTTGCCGTCAGCCCAGTAGGTACTGAATTTCTTGTACATTTCATAGGAGCCAAAATACAACTCCTCACATTCACCGTGCGTAGGACACGTCTTTGTCATGTAGACGCGGCCGTCTCGCTCAAAGACCTCGGCATCCAGGATCATGTTGCAGTCAGGGCAGATGCTCTGAGTGAATCTAACTGTTGATTTCTTGCCCAAACTCTTCGATGAGTGTTTTGATAGCTGAATTAGTGACATTCTGTTAATTGCAGTTTTTTGATATTATATTTAATACATTTCACACTCCCCCCCGTGTGATTTAGGAGAGACCTTCCTAAGGAGTTTAAATAGGAAAAAAATTGAGTAGAACTGAATGAGCATCTCGGATAACACACGAAAGTCACTAGAAAAGATAGGGCTTACGAGTTACGAAATAAGAACATACTCGTCGCTTCTGAAGGCAGGCGAGCTCACAGCCTCCGATCTGAGCCAGAAATCAGGTGTGCCATATTCTAAAATTTATGAGGTGCTTGGCTCCCTGGAAGAGAAGGGCTGGATTGGTTCTGACGATTCAAGGCCTACAAAGTATTTTGCCAAGTCTCCTGCCACTGCACTTGAGGTAACAAAACAAAAGGTAGAATCGGATTTTAAGGAAAACGAAAATATTGTTTTGCGTGAGCTTGTTCCGCTCTATGAAAAAAGCGGTGTGAGTGAAAGGCCCGATATTTGGGTTTTATCGGGAATAATGAATATTGCGTCAAAGATTTTGGAGATGGTGGAAACCTGCAGGAATGAGGTCATGATTGCCATACCAAAGGCAAACGAGGCCATAGTAAAGCAAGCCCTGCCAAAGCTTCGGCAGCTTCATGACAAGGGCGTAGCCATTACAATTTTGATGTCAGACCAGATGGAAAAAGACGCGTTAAAGGCTTTATCAAGGGTTGCCACAGTCAAGGTAAAAAAGGGGCTTTTTGGAGGCGGCATAATCTCAGACAAGCGTTATGTAGTGATACTTCTTGGCCCCATGAATGAATCCTCAGAGATGGAGACGGTTGCAATTTGGGCAGACCACACGGGCCTTGCCGGCTTTGCGAGAGAATACTTTGAATATTTGTTAAAAGATGCAAGAGATGTACGATAATGGATACGCTAAATGACGAGGTACTTTTCGTTGGGACTGCAGAAGCAGAACATGTAGAGATGTATCTAAAGGCCATATGGCACATTAAGGAAAGAGATGAGCCGGTCAAAATTAGCACGATTGCAAAGATGTTGAACGTCAGACAGCCAAGCGTGGTTCAAATGCTAAAGAAGCTAAATGAGCAGAACCTAGTAAATTACAGCAAGGCCGGAGTTACGTTGACTGAAAGCGGTGAAAATGTTGGCTCCAAGATGATGCGAAACAGCAGACTTTTGGAGGTCTTGATGGACAATGCCTTAAAGGTCGAAATTGATGAGGAGATGGTTTGCGGAATAGAACACCACATGAGTCGTCAGTTTACAGATGCGTTGTGCACTATGCTAAAACACCCCCGCAGGTGCCCCCACGGCCATTTTATACCGCGTGGCCCCTGTTGTACCAATTAGGATTATATCAGACAAAACGGGTCTTTGAGTCATGGTATGTTTTTGCGGTTGTCAGATATATGTCAAAGATGAAAATGGATTCAAGGTAGGCTGTGTCAAATGCAGCCACGGTCCCCAGAACCACGATGATGAGTTTCGTCTTGCTGCTCGTAAAAATGAAAATCAGAGTCAGAAACGCGATGCAGATTTTGGATAGTCAGTCTCCGATTATTTTGACTAAAACTCTTTTTGGCCGCATCCCGTCAAATTCCCCGTAAAAGATTTGCTCCCAGGGACCAAAGTCCAGCTCGGCGTTGGTGATTGCAACTACCACCTCGCGCCCCATGATCTGTCTTTTTAGATGGGCGTCTGCATTGTCCTCTCCCGTTTTGTTGTGGTCATATTGTTCTATTGGTTTGTGTGGTGCTAGTTTTTCAAGCCATCTTGTATAGTCTGCGTGCAACCCACTTTCGTTGTCATTAATGAAAACGCTTGCGGTGATGTGCATTGCGTTGACAAGACAAAGCCCTTCACTTATCCCACTTTTTTTGACTAATTGCCGTATTTGCGGTGTGAGATTTACAAAGGCAACCTTGGTTTTTGTGTTAAACGTCAGATATTCTGTGAATGACTTCATTCTCTTTCAAATATGCATGATGAATAAAATTCATACAAGCTCTCGTTTTTAGGTAGGCTCAGAACTCAAGATCTATATCATTGGGATCAAAGGGATAATGTCATCAACGCCCACACACAATACCAAGAAAGGGATTTTTAAGATTACGAGTGATTTGGTAAATTCTATTTCTAGCCTTATATGGTACCAAACTCGAGCCAAGATTGATAAATAGTAAAGTGGCGCTATAAAAGAAATGGTTGCAATAGACATTCCTGCGTCGCTTGAGAGTTTTAGGAGATTCATAATTGCCAGTACGTGTAGTTCGTATATTCCACACAGTTACGTAGAAGATGCCGAGGTCTTTCCAGAACGCGAAGAGACGCTTGGCTCCATATACGTCGAGGCAGCAGACAAGGTCACCCTGAAAAAGATTCGCGATATAACATTTGTAAATGCCAGGGATGTACTTGGCATCATTTACAACTCAAAGAGTGGCAACACCGCTCTAAAATGGAGACAGCTCAGAAGAAGGGGCGGCAAAGTGACTGGAGAAGCATCCCCCAATTCGCTTGTGAACTTGGCAGAAGGCGGGGTGATTACGCCCGAGTGGGTAGACAGCTATCTAAAGAAGAAGAGGTTGGAAAACCCAACCAGTACTATGTAAGTCAGATATTTTGAGGCCTTGATTACTAAAATTATTGATGAGACGACGATTTCATTTTTAGTAGAAGAGCCAGATGACTTGCTCACACTTCGCAGAATAATAAAAAAGGAAGACAGGATAATATCGGACACTACACGTGTCATAAAACAGGAAAAGGACTTTGCCAGACCCGACAGAGGCGAGCGACTCAAAGTCAGAATTTCGCTTGAGGTTGAGAAGATATCACTTGATTCAGCATTTGACAGACTAAGGATCGGTGGCACAATAATTGAATCAACCAATGAGGCAGTGTCCAAAGGCGTCCACCACTCCCTTCTGATCAAGATTGGCGACTCGTTTAACATAGTCAAAAAAAAATGGCTTCCATTTGAGCTAAAATTAATCAAAACCAGAGAAGAGGGGTTTGGCTTTGTTCTAGTAGCAATAGACAGAGGGGACTGCGGTGTTGGCAGGCTCAAAGGGACGCACCTGCAGATTATGCAAAATTTGTATTCCGGATCCAGTGGAAAACGATACAAATCAGACTTTAACATAGAGATGTTTTTTCAAAGCGTTGCAAAGGCGCTCAGTACAATACTTGGTGAAAATGACTCAATAGTAATTTTCGGTCCAGGCGAGACAAAGCGGCAGTTTAGTAATTTCCTGCAAAAAACCCCTACAAAAAAGCACAAAATTGAGATCGTGGATGGGATAGATTCCGGTGGCGAGGACGGCATTTACACCTTTATCAAGTCCAAGTTCATGCATCAGATCCTAGGCCAGAGCAAGCTCGCAGAGGTTGCTTCCATTTTGGAGGACGTCATGGTCAAGGCAAGTAATAAGAGCAAAAAGTTCACGATGGGCTTTGAAGATACAAAAAAAGCAAATCAGTACGGTGCCGTCGAATCCCTCGTGTTTTCGGAAAAAATCATTCAAACCCACG
>SBBK01000210.1 GCA_005240025.1 archaeon | reverse complement strand
TTGCAAAGCATGCTGGAATGACAATGGCAGGAGGCGTGGCAGATGCGCAAAACATAACCGACGTACTGAGATATCACGCAAACATACACAAAATTCAAAAAAATGAAAACATACCGATCAGATCCCTTGCCAGGCTCTGCTCCCTTTTGTTCCATCAAAACAGAGGATATCCATTCATTGCAGATATCCTTATTGGGGGTTATGACAATGACGGGCCTGCACTGGTAAACGTCGACATGTTCGGCTCAGTGGAAGAGAAAAAATACGTCACTACCGGAAGTGGCTCCCCGGTTGCTTATGGAACGCTAGAGGATGAATATCATGATAACCTCAAAGTTGAAGAAGCCAAACTCATTGCTTTACGAGCAGTCAAAGCAGCTATTGTTAGAAACATTGGCACGGGGGACGGTATCAATGTGGCAATTATTGATAAGAGTGGCTTTCGCCTCTTGACAAAAGAGCAAAAGAAGGCAATCATAGCGTTATAGTGATTTAATGCAAAGAAAACAACAGGAAAAGGAAGTCCAATCAACAGCCCAAAATGTAATGGCAGTCATACTGCAAAGTATTCCAAAAGAGGCCCAGGTGAGTAAAATTGATTACGAGGGGCCAAGAATCGCCCTCTATACCAAATCACCACGCTACCTGCTGGAGCACAATGAAATTATTTCTAATCTGGTCAACGTTATCAAAAAAAGAATCGTGGTCAGAACCGAAGAGTCGATTAGAAAGTTAGAAGAGGATTCAAGGCAGATCATAGCGAAGGCCATGCCAAAAGAGGCTGAGATGCAAGGTACGTTTTTTGATAGTGCGACTGGTGAGGTTTCTGTAGAGGTAAAAAGACCATGGCTTTTGCACAACAACCCTTCATTCAACACTGCTGCGCTAACAGAGAGTACGGGGTGGCGTATACGCATAAGAAAGGCAACTACAATCCCGTCAAGTACCATACAAGCAATAAACTATAACCTAAAGTTATCCTCCACTGAAAGAGCTAAACACCTCAAGCAGATAGGTGAAAGTATTTTCCGTCCACGCCTTGCACAGAAATCCGAAGTCTCCCTTTTGACACTTGGCGGGTTTGGCCAGGTGGGCAGATCAAGCATGTTGCTTGTCACGCCAGAAAGTAAAATCCTAATTGATTGCGGTATCAATCCGGGTGCACGCACCCCTATGGAATCTTTTCCAAGACTTGATTGGGCAAACATTACGCTTGATGAGATAGATGCGATAGTAATTGGTCATGCGCATCTTGATCATACAGGATTTTTGCCTGTCTTGTGCAAATATGGTTACAAGGGACCAATCTACTGCACGGAGCCAACACTGCCAATGATGAATCTGATTCAGCTTGATGCAGTCAGGGTAGCTGCTGCTCAGGGGCGTGCGCCCCTTTACTCTGAGAGGGATGTCAAGCAAATCATGAGACAGACATCTACAATTCCATACGGAACCGTCACAGATATTGCGCCAGACATCAAGCTTGTGTTTTCAAATGCGGGACACATACTGGGATCGGCAACCTGCCACTTCCACATAGGTAATGGGGACCACAACTTTGTGTACACGGGAGATTTGAAGTTTGGCAAGAGCATACTGTTTGAGAGCGCGTCGTGGAATTACCCGCGCGTTGAGACCTTGCTAATCGAAAGCACCTACGGCGCAAAAGAAGACATACAGCCGACACGGCAGGAGGTTGAATCTGCATTCATTAATGCCATCAACAACACCTTGGTGGATGGCGGAAAGATTCTCATTCCAATACCGGCCGTAGGTCGAGCTCAGGAGATAATGATGGTAATCGATCATTATATGAAGGCCGGTCAGATGGTAGAAGCGCCTGTATTCATGGAAGGCATGATTGCAGAGGCAACTGCTATTCATGAGGCATACCCGGAATATTTGTCGAGGGAGCTAAGACAGAAGATACTTGAAAGTGACGATAATCCGTTTGACTCGGAATATTTTACAAATATTGAACACTCTGATGCAAGAGAAGAGCCACTCAGGGAAGGAACGTCGTGTATTATTTTGGCAACTTCTGGCATGCTGGAAGGCGGTCCGGTTTTGGAATATTTCAGAAATATTGCGCCGGGAAACAAAAACAAGATAATTTTTGTTTCATACCAGGTAAATGGAACTCTTGGACGCCGAGTTTTAGATGGAGCAAAGCAGGTTTCGCTTTTGGGAAGAGAGGGCAAAGTTGAGGTAGTGAACATAAACTGTTCTGTTGTCAAGCTTGATGGGTTCAGTGGCCATAGTGACTATAACCAACTTCTCTCGTTTGTGCACAAGCTTAGACCAAAGCTCCGAAGGGTCCTTGTCAATCATGGGGAGAGACGAAAATGCGAGAATCTGGCAGTGACAATTCGCAGAATGTTCAGAGTTCACGCGCATTATCCCCAAGTTCAAGAAGCTGTCAAGCTCTTCTAAGTTCGCAGATTTCCAGTCAATACGCGACAGCCAATTAAATGGTTTTGCCTAATTTCACGAGTTTTCGTTCAATCTTGCTGTTACCAAAGGTTACTAGATTTTTTGTTTGGTAAGAGATAGATTATTTCAAGTCGTATTCTGGTTTCCAAATTTTAACGCCTGGTGGTGTGACAATAATTCTTTCCTCGCCAAGTCTGGCAATGTCCGCATTGTAGTTTTTAGCTTGGGCATATAGCTCCTCTACAAGCTTTCGTAGCTGCTCGACGTCTTTTTGCGCAAGCGGAGTAACACGCAATATCAGTATCATGTTTTTTTTCATGTCTTCTTTGATTGAGTGTATGTCGCTAGAGTCACGAATTGTTATTGCCTTTAGATATGTCGGGCTTTCCTGTTTTTGCATCCAACTATGAATGTAGGTTATCCCCCAAAAAGCCTTTCGCATCGAGTAGGAGGCAGAAAACGGAATTTGTTCCTAAACCCTGTATTTGATGTATTCTGACTCGTCTGCCCTATTTGTCGAGATTTCGGTTTTGGTGGTGCCGGGGTCTTTTTCCACAATTACAATTTCCGTAGTGTCTTTTGGCGCATCCGAATAACGGAGTGTGACTGCAGCACAGAGTTTTTTGTGTGATTCTGTCACGTCACCACGTAACAATGCAATTGGTCCAACATGATCTTTGGCATAAAACATCAGATCATCTGGCATGGCAAGTGCCTTGATGATCTCGTTTTCTTCTTTATTTCGTCCGACTATGAGTTTTGTTTTTTCATCTAATCTAAAGTGCCTGCCAATCTTTAGAAGATCAATGTCATTTGTTGTAGGAGTTTTAACGTGGTCAAAGAGATCTTTGACCCTCATTGCAAATGCAGGATCGGTAAGAAGACAGCCACCACCTGCGTTTGGTGGATTTTCAATTCCAAATTCTTTTGCCAGTTGGAGCTGTGGTTTTCTTGTCCTGCCACGAATTTTCCCCAGGTTTTCTCTCTTTATCAAACCGTTTTGTTCCGGAATTGTTTTTGGGAGTAGCGCTCCGGAGAGGGGTCTTACTATGTGCCCCTCGAGATCGGATTCTTTTTCTATTGTCCTAAGTGCTGGTCCGTGCTGACTCATAGGTCTTTGACCCAACACCTCGCCTGAAATAATGAAATCTGCCCCGATCTCATCCATGTGTTTTTTTGCTGCCTTGAACATCATAGATCTGCAGTCAATGCATGGATTCATGCCGGATCCAAATCCGTGTTTTGGATTTTTTAGCATCTTGATGTATTCATCGCCAAGGTAGACGGTTTTGAGGTTTATCCCCAGTGCATCAGCGCGCTCCCTTATCTCAAAGCCACAACCTCTGCCGCAATCAAAATCACAAAAAGGAGTCTTTATCGCTACTGCAGATACCTCAAAGCCTTGTTTTTGCATCATTTTTACAGCTAGCTGACTATCCAGTCCGCCCGAAAGTAATGCCACAACCTTGTGTTTTTGCTCTTCCAACATTGCAACGAGTTGGATCCGGTTATACAAACTTTGCAAAGTATAAACACATACATGATTTGCCTAGTTTTCGGCCGCCAAATTTTATATTCATTACGAAAACATCACTGTTAACTTGCAAAATCGCCGAAAAACCCTCCTAAAACATGCTCAAGGCCTAGATTGCGATGTGTTGGTTTCATTTGAACCTGAAAATATTTTTTACATGACTGGGTTTTGGGGCGAAGCAATAACGGTGCTTGACAAAGAAGGTGTTACAATTATTGCGCCTGAGCTCGAGGTCGACAGGGCGAAAAAGGAGTCGGTTGACTGCGATATTGTAAAATCCGAGCGTGGAACCGGCTTACTTTCCGTCCTAGCTGGTAAAATCAAGGGAAAAAGGGTTTGTACCGACTGCCAAAACTATGACACCGTGGTTTCTTTGAGAAAAGTAAATCCGGCCATAAAGCACTCGGTGGAGCCATTTCATCGGGCAAGGCAGATCAAAGACCAGGACGAGATTGATATCCTCAGAAAGGCATCCGGGTTAATCGACCAGATGTACGAATTGTGTGCGGCAAAAATTGCAAAGGGCCAAAAAGAATCAGAGCTTCAGGCAATTTTAATGTCGTATGCAATGGAACATGAGATGTTCAGTACTGGGTACAGATCAACTCTGAACCCCCTCATCATTGCTGGCGGTCCAAATGGGGCGCTGCCCCATGCACAGGTAACCAAAAGAAAGTTTGCAGGCGGAGATCTGGTCGTAGTTGATCTCACACTCAGATACAGAGGTTATGTCAGCGATGCAACGAGAACATTTGGGATCGGCACCATAAGCAGTCAGGCCAGAGAGATTTATGAAATTGTCAGGGAGTCACAAAAAAAAGGACTCGGTGCAGTTAAACCGAACGTTTCCTGCAAGTCGGTAGACGATGCGTGTAGAGAATATATCAAACAGAACAATTACGGGCAATACTTTATTCACTCTACGGGTCATGGTATAGGTCTCGATGTTCATGAGAACCCGACAATTAGTGCAAAAAGCCAAACCAGATTGCGAAAAGGCATGGCGATAACAGTTGAGCCAGGCATTTACATCCCCAAAAAGTTTGGAGTAAGAATAGAAGACTCGTTGATTGTAAAAGACACGCCACAGATATTGCACAAATTCACCAAAGACCTGATAATCATCTAGGCGTACTGTCCACTTTAAACATACAGCACCTAATTAGAATTTCCTCGTATTGGTGTGCGGAGTCATTTTTGTTGGAAGCATGTCTCCAACGTTTGTTGGAGGCCCAACAATTTTTTATGGCTTTGCCTTCCCTGCTTTTGCAGCTTTGCCCGAATGTCGCGGTATTTTCGCAAGACCTAGTTTGCTATTGCGGATTTAAGCCCTAAATGGCGCACGTCTTTTGATGTGTTGGATTTTGTTTTTATGGCAAAATCTGCTATCTTTTTGCCTTTTTTAGCTCAGATGAAAAGTCCCTTCCGTGCTTTAGGTTGTATGTGAGGATCATTTTTGTTCCCCGATGTATTTTTTTTACGACTCCCAATGAGCAATATTTCATGGCATGATTTGTCTTTTTCAAAATTTAACTATTCTGGTGTGCCGTGTGTTGACATGTGTGTTGCGCTCGCTTTCATCCCGACCCTA
>SBBK01000014.1 GCA_005240025.1 archaeon | reverse complement strand
TTTTATCCAGATTTGCCAAAAAACTTTCAGATTACCCAGCTGAATATGTACGGGCCAACGAGCATAGGAGAAAAAGGCAAGATAACGATCGAGGGCAAGGAGATAAGAATTCGCCGAATTCAAATCGAGGAAGACCCGGGCAGGCTAATCTACGAGGGAGCATCAGAGCGCACGCAGATTACTCTGGTCGATTACAACAGAGCAGGCACGCCCCTAGTTGAGATTGTTACTGAGCCTGACTTTGATAACCCAAGTCAGGTGAGAATTTTCTTAAACGTCCTTGCGGATTTGCTTGAGAACCTGGAGGTGTCTGACCCGGTCCTTGAAGGCGCAATGCGTGCCGATGCAAATGTCTCAATTGAAGGCGGCTCAAAGGTGGAAATAAAAAACATTGGCTCGTTTTACGACCTGGAAAAAGCAATCCATTTTGAACTAACAAGGCAGGAAAGCCTCAAGGCAAGAGGCATACCGATCGCTCAGGAAACCAGACACTGGGACGACAAAAGAAAGATAACCATATCCTCAAGAAGCAAAGAACAGGATGAGGACTATCGCTACATTCTAGAGGGCGATATCCCGTGGGTGGTGATGGACCAACATTCGCTCCAGGAATGGAAAAAAAACATGCCTGAAAGCATCAGCTCAAAAAAAGAGCGTTACATTGCGGATTATGGTATACCTGCACAGGTGGCAGACGTTTTGTCATCTGACAAGTATTATTCTGATTTGTTTGAAAACGCGCACAGTAAATCAAACGCAAAAGAAATTGCGAATCTGATAACAACAGACCTGATGGGCATAGTTGATACAAGGGAAAAAAGAGAACAGTCAAGGCTTACCCCAGCTCACCTGTCTGCACTGGCAGATCTTATCAGCACAAACAAGATTACGCGAAGCAGTGCGAAAAACGTCCTGCAGCAAATAATCAATACCGGAAAACCGGTTTCAGAAATCGTATCGGAATCAGGCCTTGGAAAAATCTCAGACGAAGACGAGCTTGCAGAGATTGTAGAAGGGGTGGTAAAACAAGAGCCGGAGGCGGCAAAACAGGTAAGAGAAAACCCGCAGACAATCAACTATTTGGTAGGTAAGGTAATGCAGAAGACAAAGGGGCAGGCAGATCCTGTAGTTACATTGAGGTTACTAAAAGAAAAAATCTTCTCATAGTCGGCAGTTTTGTCTTGCAGTTTTCTCGTGATTACCATCCTTCAACTTGTAACCCAGACACACGTTCAAAATGTTTTTTATTTCTTGTTATCAATCTCTGCTTGTTTGAAACTACTATGCTGGCGATAAAAAGATCAAGTTCACCAATTGAATTGGCCTTTAACTTCTCTGCAAGCGCACCCCATACCATTGAAGAATCGTAATCAAGATTTAGAATGTGAAACTTGTCTAGGATTGTAGTTATGTCTGCCACGGCCCGTTTGCTGTCATGAGCACTGTATGCCCCATGAAAGAGCTCTGCAACATTGATCGACGTGGTGTATATGGTCTCGTTTGCTAATTCCAACTCGTCGAGCTTCGCAAGAGCGTCTGTCTTACCTCTGTCAAGTTCTGCGATAAAATCAGTGTCTAGGCAGACCATCAGAGGCTGACCTTTCTCGTCTTAAAGTTTTTGCGGAGATCCCGACTGGCCTTTTCAATGGCGTCTGCAAGATCGGGGTTAAACCCACGTTCTTTGAGTACAGCTTTGATGGCAGCAGGATTGCCCTTTTGAAACTTGCGTAGTATAACATCGGAAAAGGATTCCCCCTCTTTTTTTTCTGCTTTCAATGCATGATACGCATCACTTGTTATAGTAATTGTGGTTGTTGCCATCAATAAACAATGCATTTAGATGCATTTAAACATTAATTACGCACCGTTTCTATAAACCCTCAAAAAAACACCATGGGTAGTTTTGCCTTTATCCATACAAAAGAGCAGACCGAAAACTCGAACGTTTGCAGATTCATGCAAAAACACAAAATAAAATCCTTTGACGAGTTTTGACCTCAAAATCCGCCTCATTATCTTGCCTGTTCGAGTCTTTGGCAGATCAGAAATGGCGACGACAGATTTTGGCCCTGTCAGCTTTCCCATTATATTTGAGATGTGGGCCAGGTTCTCTGTTTCAATGTTTTTTGAGCCTCCTAGAGACCTGACTTCCCTTGAGAATCTCACGTACTTGATGAGGTTCTCCCGCCTAGTGCGTAATCTTTTTGATCTCTTGGGAAACCAGCGGTAAAAACGCCCCAACATCGGTTACTATTCCAAGGGCCTGCCAGGTGCCCCTATCCATCAGCTTTGTTACCGTTGGCTGATTGATATCTATTACAATAACTTTGACGTTTGCAGGAATCATATTTCCAGTGGCAATCGAATGAAGCATCGTGGATACCATGATGACTATTTTTGCGTCCTTGAGGACTTGTTTGTATTTTTTCTGAGCTGCAGTTACATCGGTTATGACATCGGGAAGAGGCCCGTCGTCTCTGATAGAGCCTGCCAGGACAAATGGAATCTTTTTTCGCACACATTCATACAAAATTCCCTTTTTGAGCTTGCCTGTTTTTACCATGTTTGCAATTGAACCTGCCTTGAAGACCGCATTAATGGTCTCCATGTGATTTCTGTGTCCTCTTACCGCAAGAGAACCGTCATGGACATTCATTCCAAGCGAGGTTCCAAGTGTTGCATACTCGATATCGTGTACGGCAAGGGCGTTTCCTGCCAAGACGCCATCTATGTATCCGAGCCTAATAAGATCTGCAACGGAATCTGCTGCTCCCGTATGAATAATGGCAGGCCCGCCGACAAGTATTATCTTGCCGTTTTGTTTTTTTGTCTTGTAGATGTCCTGTGCTACTTTTTTTGCAATATGTTGGGTAGGCCTCTCACTTGAGCTGCTGCTGCCCATGAACTCAAATACGTTTGAGCCTTCTCTGGGGCGCTCCGGTGGGGTTACTTTGATGCCCTCCTCACCAATTACTACAAAATCACCTTTTTTGACTTCACGAATCGGGGTGCAGCTTGCCCTTCCATTTTTGATCACAATGCACTTGTCCATCATCATGTTTTCCACGGTGATCCATTTGCCATTGTATAGTATTTGGGTGGAATTATTGGTGGTGCTGTAAAAATTGTCTGGCATTACCATGTCTTTTGGGGCAGCTTGGAGGGTGACTTGCTTTTCCTTTGTTTGAAGAGCACCTGCCCTATATACCTGCTCTAAAATTTTGTCCAGCTGTGTTTGGTTTTTACCTGTAATCTGGAGCTTGGCATAGCTTGGGTCCTCTTTCTTTTTTCCGACCTGCATGTCAAGGACCTCAAACTCGCCACCAAGGTCCATTATTACATCAAATATCCTCGTAAGTATCATGGAATCTATGAGGTGACCTCTTACCTCAACTTCGGATGAAAACTTGGCCATTCCTAGAATACGTAAAATACTGGATTTAAAATCTACTGCACGTACAATGTTTGACACGCCTAGCTTCCTGTACTATACCGGCAGGATTACCTTGCCGTTGAATTTCGGTATCTTGTCTTTTTCAAATTCTTCGATGAGGTGATCACGCAGCTCCTTGGATACTCCCTGTACTATTGCCTTTGAAAAGCCGGCCTTGTCACAAAGTGAGACAATGTAACCGCTCGTATCTGTCAAAACAAAGCCACTTGACTCATCCACTATGGCATAATGATTTTCTTCTCCCACCGGCTCCCAGACATTAGATTTTGTATCCCGAAGTGCCAGCGCAGGCATTGCCTTGTTGTTGGTGAGTTTGTTTAGGTATTCTCTTGATGCCTGTACACGTTTTTGTCCTACTTTAAGTGCCTGAAAGTATTGCACACAAATTCCGAGGCATCATTATAAAAAAAGTTACGCATGTTGCTAGGTTTGAAGCTTTTCAAGTAGCCTAGACACAATTTTGCTGTTTTCTGTGCGGGCTGCCAGAATTTCCTCCAATCGTTTTC
>SBBK01000071.1 GCA_005240025.1 archaeon | reverse complement strand
GATGCCTGGCGCATTTGTAATTCAACACATATTTACCCGATTTCTCGAAGTTGTTGGTAGATGGCTGATTCTATCGAGTACGATCTGATTATTGTCGGATCTGGCCTTGCTGGCCTGCGGGCCGCAATAGAGGCGGCAAAAACAAGCCAGTCGATCAAAATTGCAGTAATATCCAAGGTTCAGGTAATGCGCTCTCATTCTGTTTCCGCAGAGGGGGGAACAGCAGCTGTTCTGTATGAGGAGGAAGGGGACAACATCGAGTCCCACATTTATGATACAGTAAAGGGAAGCGACTTTTTGGCAGACCAGGACGTTGCTGAAAGATTATGCAAAGAGATGCCAAAAGAGATCTACCAGCTTGACAGCTGGGGAATGCCGTGGTCCAGAAGAAAAGACGGCCATATTGCTCAAAGGCCATTTGGCGGTTACAGTTTTCCTCGTGCCACTTTTGCATCAGACAAAGTCGGATTTTTTTTGATGCAAACACTGTATGATACATCACAAAAGTTTGACAACATTGAATTCCTCAACGAATGGTTTGTCACAAGCATAATTCATGATGGACAGCAGTTTATGGGAATTACCGCGATCGAGCTTGCAACTGGAACATTTTATGTGATAAAGGCAAAATCACTGATAATTGCATCCGGTGGAGCCGGAAGACTGTACAGCTTTGCAACGTATGCACATTCATCCACTCCTGATGGCCTAGATATGGCGTACAGGGCAGGTCTGGCATTAAAGGACATGGAGTTTGTCCAGTTCCATCCTACGGGGATTCTTCCTTCCGGAATTCTAATCACGGAAGCAGCAAGAGGTGAGGGTGGTTACCTCCTGAACAAAGATGGAGAACGGTTCATGAAAAAATACGCAGCTGGAAAGATGGAACTTGCACCACGCGACATAGTTTCTAGATCAATTATGACGGAAATCAGAGAAGGAAGGGGCTTTGTACATGAAACCGGCGTCGAATGCATGAAATTAGATTTGAGACATCTTGGCGATGATGTCATTAAAGAAAAACTGGGCGCAATTCGAGAAATATCCATCAAGTTTTCTGGCATCGATCCAGCCAAAGAACCTCTTGACATAAGACCAGTCTGTCACTACATGATGGGTGGCATCCACACAAACATCGATGGTGCCACAGAACTCAAAGGTGTCTGGGCTGCAGGAGAGGCAGCGTGCAATAGCACCCACGGTTCAAACAGGCTGGGGGCCAACTCTACATCGGAGTGCATCGTCTGGGGAAAAATAACCGGCGTCCTTGCAGCACAGCATTCTATGAACACGAGACCCCAGTCACAGTTTCCACACCACCTGGTAACGCTGGAAGAAAACAGAATTTACGATGGAATATTTCGCGGACAGGGCGAATACAACCCATATGAGGTTCGCCAGGAGCTCACAGACATGATGAACGACAAAGCATATGTGTACAGAACCGAGTCTGCTCTGGTCGAGGGGTTGAAGAAATTGCGAGATCTCAGGGGGAAGACATGGAAGCACATAGACGACAGGGCAAAAGAATACAACACAAACTTTAGTAATGTAATGGAGATTGATTCAATGTTTAGGGTTGCAGAAGTTGTTCTGGTTGGGGCAATTAACAGAAAAGAGTCGCGTGGCTCGCACGCAAGACTTGACTATCCGAGCCGGGACGATGCAAACTTTTTACACCATACCCTTGCTTACTATGATCCAAAGGAGCCAATAATGAAAAAACACCCGGTCACCATCACCAAGTACCAGCCAGTGGAGAGAAAATACTAGATGAAGCGCAGCGAAAACCGCGAGGGAATCAAAGGGATGGCAAACCCATGTCGTTACGGAATAGAACGCGTAGCCTACTGGCTTATGAGAATTACCGGACTTGGGCTCCTGGCATATCTGATTGGACACATTTACGAAACAAGCTCGATTCTAAATGGCAGGGAGGCATGGAGTAAAATGCTGGAGATGACTCAGACAACGGAGGGACACATCATTCTGACTCTGGTTGTTGGAATGTGTGTGTTTCATACAGCAAATGGAATCAGAGTTATGCTGGGCCACGGAGGAATCGGTGTTGGCAGGCCTGCAAGACCTGACTATCCATACGTTCCCGCATCTCAAAACATGAAACACAAATTATGCATTTATGCCTCTATTGGGCTTGCGGCACTTGCAATGATGTACGGGCTTTCCGTATTGCTTGGTGAATAAAATGCGTGAAAGCGTGATAATGAAAGTTCATTATGGAACAGCACTGGGCGCAGTAGTACTGGTCGCAGTCCACATCTTGTTCAGGCTGACTGCAAGCTATACGGACTCTTTGCAATATGAGCACGTGATTGCAAATTATCAGTTCATCCCGTATGCAATAATGCTGGAAATAATCCTGATTTTGCTCTCGGTGCACGGATTCAATGGCTTGCGAGTCATACTTTTAGAGCTAAAACAGGGCCATTCATATGAAAAGGCAGTCACCTACGGGTGTCTTGCCGCAATGGCTATTCTGATTGCATATGGTTCAAGGACCATACTGATGGCAGGAATGGGGATGATTTAGATGAGTGAGGCAGCGCAAAAAATTGCAGAAGAAAAATCTTCTAAAGTATATGCATCAAAAACCGTAACCCTGAGAATTGCAAAATACAACCCGGATCACGATTCTGCGCCACAATTTGCAAATTTTACCGTTCCATGTGAGGTGTGGACGACGGTACTCGACGCAATACTGGAGGTCAAAAAACACATGGATCACACAGTTGCCGTCAGATACTCGTGCAGACAGGCTACCTGCGGTTCCTGTGGCATGAAGATAAACGGAAGACCAAGACTTGCTTGCTTTACAAAAATCTCCGAGCTAAACTCGGATGTTGTGACAGTGGAACCGATGAACAACTATCCAATAACAAGGGACCTGGTAGTAGACCTCAAGAAAATGTTTGCAAATCACAAAAAAATAATGCCATTTACCGTACTGGAT
>SBBK01000176.1 GCA_005240025.1 archaeon | reverse complement strand
CGAACAAAGCGATTTGTGTAATGGGAGCACTGATACCCCACAAAACAGCAACGCCGGGATGCTGGTGACTGTAGAACCCCAAACCCTTTAGGGTTGGGAGTATGTCAGGACATACGCCAATACCCACTACAGGATGATTCCATTGGTGGTCTTTTTTGCAGCAGGGGCAGGTATGATTTTTTCAAATTCTAGACAGGTCGCAGCACAGTCCAGTAAACATTCGTAGTATCACCCGGTTGAACTGGATATGAGTTGTGCAAAACCATAAGGCCGGGAAGGTAGGCATTGCCTACCCACACATAATGGGTGTATCTAGACATTGAGTGGTCTTTATCGAATCTGTCATGTGGCCCAACCCATTGGAACAGCTCATATTTTTTGCCGTCTTTTTCTATCATTTTTTTGTTGGGCAGCGCATCAAGGAATCTATCAAGGATCTCCGGATCCACCATTATGATTTTGGAGCCTTCCACATATGAAACCAATTGACCGTTTTTATCGAAAAGCTGCAGCTGTAAGAGTGCCTTGTAATGGATGTCTTCCGGCTCGATCATAGGTTTGGCTAAAGCATTGTGGGGATAGATTGGCGACGTGACCAAAACTGCAATCAATAACAACGGCAAGATACCGGTTGTTGTGTGCACCTATTGCATAGTATTTTTTTGGCATTTAATTTGATCGATTTGATATGTGAGGGAATGGTTTTGGCAACATTCAGGACGTTGTGCTGTTTTGATTCAAAAACCCTTCAAAAGAAATAAGTACCTCACGTTTGGCAACAAGCACAAATGAGTAACTGGGATCTAATGATGCCCGGAATGGGCCTTACCGCCATTGGGCTTGCAGGTGTGACCATTTCATATGCCGGTGTAGCGCACACGTTTGTAGACGGCATGCACGCACTGACCGGCCTTACAATGATGATCGGACTGATCTTTTTGTCGGCAGGAATTCTTGAAGGCGGCATATCGACGAGCAATCGTGCAAAGGCCACGACACTTGTGATATTAGGAATATCATTTTCATTCGGACTTGCCGCACTTAATTTCAACAGCATTTCAACCATACCCACATTTGCGGGGGTTATGCTCATCATCGCAGTACCAGCAATTGTCATGTCATATGTGGCAATGAAGATGCCACAGTATTCAAAACCAGTTTCGATAATTTTTATGATTGCAGTCGGCACTGCGGTTGCCTCCTATGTGGGATTCGGTTTGTATGGACCATCTCAATATCTCGCACCCCCTCCAGCGGAAGAACCGGCACAAGCTGCTGCCCCAGCAGGACCGATACTTGCTATTTCAATTCTAAAAGGTTCTGCGACACAGGGAAATCCAGACTATGAACCTGATGTCGCGCAGGTTCCGACAGGATACACGATAGAGTGGACAAACAACGACGATGTCTCACACACAGTTACAAGTTCTGCAGATGCGGGGGCGACCTTTGACTCTGGTCTCCTAGGCGCAGGGGCGACCTACCAGCTGGACACAACAAAGCTAGGCGAGGGAACGTACGAATACATGTGCATTTTGCACCCATGGATGGTTGCGTCATTTGTGTTGGGTCAGAGTGCCCCAGGCGCACCTGAATTTGCGATTTCAATTCTCAAGGATTCCGCCGTACAGGGAAACCCAGACTATGAACCGGATGCGGCCCAAATTCCGGCAGGAAACGTCATAGTTTGGACAAATAATGACGCAGCTGCACACACAGTTACAAGTTCTGCAGATGCGGGGGCGACCTTTGACTCTGGTTTGATAAACGCGGGTGCCATCTACAAGATAGACAGCTCGTTGCTTGCTTCCGGAAAATATGACTACATGTGTATTTTGCACCCATGGATGCAGGCTTCGTTTGTGTTGGGAGGATCCAGTGAACGGCTGGCAGAGGGTACGACAGCAACCGACCCCAGTTCCATCCCCGTGACAGAACCCCTTGAAGAGACCGATGTTGTGGAAAGTGTAGAGACGACAGAACCGGTTGAGGAAGCGGATGTTGTGGAGGAAAGTGTAGAGACGACAGAACCGGTTGAGGAAGCGGAGGTTGTGGAGGAAAGTGTAGAGACGACAAAAGAATCCGAACTCAAAGAAACTACCAAGGCACCATCAGATGGAACAGCAAAAGGAACGAAGTTTGCAGTCGAGATAGCACCCGGATCAGGCGCAGACGTAGATTGTGCCGACCAGTGTTTTGTTCCAAGCATTGCCGAGATTTCGGTTGGAGACAAGATCACATGGTCAAATGCAGATTCGCTGCCACACACGGTAACAGCATCAGACGGTTCCTTTGACAGCAAGGTAATTGCTGCAGGCAGGACTTTTTCGCACACCTTTGACGTTGCGGGGACGTTTGACTACATATGTGTAATTTATCCATGGATGAAAGGCACCGTCATAGTAGAATAGTTTGCAAATAATTTTAACAAAAAACCAAAAAGAAGAACTAATCAGGCATGCGGAAAATGCGGCACCAAATGAATCGTGTGCTTTGTTGTTTGGGAGCCAGGACGGTGACAAAGTCGCTGTAAGTGATATCTTTCTGACTGAAAACACGGACAAATCTTTGACAAGGTTCGCCATTTCAAACGAGGATCTCTTGGAAGGATACCAGCATGCGGAAAGAAATGGGCTGGATGTCGTTGGAATTTTCCACTCGCACCCACACTCCGAGGCAGTGCCTTCAGATACGGACATGAGATTTATGCAGATAAATCCCGTCGTGTGGGTTATTTTTTCAAACAAATTTGCTGAACTCAGGGCGTATTTTTTGGAAACCAGACTGCTGAATGTGGCAATAAAGATAACCTAGGTTTGCCGGAAGGTCACCAACAAACCGTCGTGTATTTTTGAGAGTAACCTTTTGTCAGGATTTTTTATTTTACCAATCACGTTTACTGGCGAGTATGGTCTGATCCGATCTTTGTCAAGTGGTGTGGGCCCATAAAAAAGGCAAATTGCGCTACCAGGTGGCCAGTAACCCACATCGAAAAGATCAACCACAGATTTTGCATTTTCTTCGGCGGTCTTTATTGGGGTCGGATCTGTGTAGATTTCCTGACCCCAGAGATTTATCCCTGCTTCAAAGGGCAGGCTTTGAAGGATTTTTTTGACAGTGTTTGGCGCAAGGGAGTCGTCCAGTTCCAGAGTTATGTTGTCTATGTTTGGAATCTGAATAGATATTTTCAATCACGGTATTGTTTTTCTTGAATTAAATATCCCTTTTTTTTACAGAGATCATGGAAATACACGTCTACGATACCTACGTAGAGT
>SBBK01000035.1 GCA_005240025.1 archaeon | reverse complement strand
GATGATCGCCCCCTCGATTCCCGCAGGCGGGCATATCTCGCACGGCAAAAAAGAACATTTCGGAACTGCTGGTCTGGTTCACGGCCTCGATGTCGAGTTTTATCCCTTTGATGCAGATGAGATGACAATCGATGTTGACAAGACCAGAGAAAAAATAGAGGAGCTAAAAAAAGCAAACAGGTTGCCCAAGATGGCAATGTTTGGCGGCTCACTGTTTTTGTTTCCCCATCCCCTAAAGGAGCTGGCGGACTTTCTAAAGGGGCACAACATACACATCAATTATGACGCAGCCCATGTTGCCGGACTTATTGCGGGAGGTCAGTTCCAAGATCCACTAAAGGAGGGAGCTGACACCATGACAATGAGCACACACAAAACTCTGTTTGGCCCCCAGGGTGGATTGGTATTGTCGTATTCCAAGTTTGGCGAGGCAATAAAGAAGGCCACGTTCCCCGGCCTTACAAGCAGTCATCACATTCATCACATGGCTGCAAAAGCAATTGCTTTTGCAGAGGCATTGGAGTTTGGCAAAGATTATGCAAGGCAAGTCATTAAAAATGCAAAAGCGCTTGCAGTAGCGCTGAGTGAAAACGGCTTTAAGGTTTTGGGAGAAAAGCGCGGTTTTACAAAATCGCATCAAATAGCTGTAAATGTTTTGGATTATTCGGATGGGGGTAAAGTCGAAGCAGATCTCGAAAAAGCAAACATCATTGTAAACAGGCAGCTTATTCCTGGAGACATCAAGGCGGGCAGGAACTATTTCCACCCCGGCGGAATAAGGCTTGGTGTATCGGAAACGACGAGATTAGGTATGAGAGAGTCGGAAATGAAGGAGATTGCCTCGCTTATCAGAAAAATCGTAGTAGATAAGAAAGATCCAAAAAAGCTGGCTGCAAAAGTCAAGGCCTTCAGAAAGGACTACCAAAAAGTGCATTATTGTTTTGATGCCAAGCTTGGCGCTTACGAATACATCAAACTCCGATGATCAGCGGTAGTCAGTAAGTAAAAGCTGATCTCCGACCCTCCTGCCAAAGACAAGATCGATTTCGTCTGCAAGTGTGGCGATCCTGCCCCTGAGGTAGGGACCGACCTCATATTTTTCAACCAGCCTTTTTGCCAGTCGGAGATATTTTTCAATCGAGGCCCTCGTGATTGTTTGTGTAAGCTCGTTCCCGCAAACACAGTGTGACAAAAGCGGTGTTCTGCGGTATTTCCGCCCGCAGGCAGTACAGCGGAATTTCTGCCTACCATATGCACGCAGGTTGCCAACTATGTCTGGAACCAGATGAGTCGTTATTACATTGGTTACAATTTCGGTTGTATCAACGGCGCTTATGAGTTCGGCATTTCGAATTTGCATGTCGAATTTGTCAAGCATGGAACCAAGTGTGGAGTACGCGCTGCTGGACCTCGACGTGGTAAGTGTCGAGGTGGGGTGTGTGTAGTAGTACCCATAAAACTGCGCCTCGGTTTCCAGTCGTGATTTGATAATCTCAATGGACTTGACCTGACTGGCCTTTTTGTTTTCAAGCGTGTCCTCAAAAAACTCAATCGGGATGGTTTTTGTCACCTCGAAATTATGTGCCTGTGGCTGCGATTCGTGAGGCAAAACGATCGGCTGGATGAGCAATGGCGCGTCCATCAACCCCCCGATTTTGTCTGAAAGGAACTGCCGTGAAAAGTTGAGTAGTGCATCCATGAGAAGCATTATGGAATCGGCATCGCCGTCGGCGTCCCGCCTCTTGGCAGAGTGCCAAATGGGAGTTGCAAAGCAGACCTGGGCATCGGCGTAGCCTACAATTCTGCCGGCTATTCCAACAGATGTGTGAGGGGCAAGTCCAATTATCAGCTGCCCGATAAGATCATCGGTATTTTTGACATTGTAAAATGGCTGTTTGCCATAGAGTTTTTGGAGTTCGGTGTCGATATATTTGCAGACCGAGACTAGGTATTTGCCGCATTCATGCGGTATTATCACATCCTGCATCTTAAGCTCAACCATCTGGCCTGCACTGGTTAGGGGGTTACCGTCGATGTCTTGTGTGTAACCCAACTCCACCAGCCTGTCAATGGCAGTTCCTACCCAGGAGGGCTTAAAGTGGGTGAGCGGTGAGTTTGTTGCGTCATATCTGATTGTCCCGTCCTTGAATACTGTGAGATCGAGGCTTTGCCGTATGAGACCCTTCTCGGGTGGCTCTGCAATTCTGTTTTGGTTTATCAGTTCCATTACACCCTTGAATGGTTCCCGCACACGTATCCCCGTTTTTTCTTGCATGGCAAGAATTCTTTCTTTTAGTGGAAATGGCTTAAAGGAATAGGTCGGTACCTTTTTTTTGCATTTTTGGCAAAACGGAAATTCAAGGCTTGTGCGACAAAGGGGGCACGTGTGTTCGGTTGTTGTTTTTTTGCCACACTTCTGGCAGTTTATGCTAACTGATGGCTCGTTGCAGTTTTTGCAAATTCGGTTGTATATGTTGCAGTAAAAGTTTTGATGCGAGCATGCCTTTAGCAGATCACGCGTACTCCCCCCCCTGTCCCCTACCGGAAACAGTGTGTGGACTGGAGGTTTCATTTGTCTTGGAGCTGCCTTTTCCGGCCTGCCTATTCTCACGCCAACCGACGTAGAAAACTTGGGCCTGATCTCTATTCCAGACGAGTTTGTGATTATTTGTGGAACTGTCTGGGATTCGTCAAGCACGATGGGATTTGCAAACAACAACTGGTAGAAAATTTGCGCCTCGGTGTCTCGAAGGCTCAATTCCTCCCCCCCTACGTAGTGTGGAACGCCAAGTCGCTCCAAAATTGGTTTGAGGTCTGCAGAATAGGTAATCGAGTCGTCGATTTTGAGTGGATGTACGAGTTGCTCAAGCTCTCTTGGTGTAATTTGCTCCCAGAAAAACAGGTATTTGGGATAAAGTGGAATCTTGAAGGATGTTGAAAGTTCAAGTGCCTCCTCAAGGTTTGGGACTTTGTTTTGGAACTGTGCCCACTCCGAGTTTGGCTCGTATTTGAGTATTTTCGCCCTCAATTCCTCGACCCAAAACTCCTCCACATATCCTGTTGGAATGAGTTGTGCGTTGTTTTCTAAGAAATCTCCAAACGAGACAAGAATGTCGCCCAGATGAAGGATTTTATCGATTTGATCCCTAACTTTGATTCCATGTTCCACATCCCGAATTTTTACCACGTTGCCGTTTTTGAGGCGGACCAGGGGTGTTTCAATCGAGTCGACAAAGGCAATTGTTGCGCCCTTGCCTGGAATATCGAGTTTTACCTGCGTGCCGGCAACCACCGTGTGGTTTAGAATTTCGGCAACCACAGGATGAACCCCCACCGACGCAAATCCCGTATTGCATGCCCTTCCATATCGGAGCCTAAACCCACCCAGTTTGTTTGGCAGCGATAGAACCGACCTGCCTGCAATGACTTCCCTCAGCCTTCTTGCGCCCGAATCCTCCTCGTCCCCCCCACGGACTGCGCCTTTGAGCTCGTTGAGCCATTCCCAGCCATCCAGTTTGTACAGCTCGATTCGCTTGACAAGTTTTTTTGCACGCCCGATCAGTCCGTCATTTAGGACGCGTAGAGCGCCCCCCCGCACCCGGTCGGTCTTGATTCTAGCCATGTTTTTATGATTTACAACCTCGTTTGGATCTGTATCTACGCCGTCAAGCTCTACTGGCAGATTTGATATGACGGTAATAACATCCTCGTCTAGAACGTGGTATTGGAAGCTGCCAACATCTCGCTCATAGATGCGCAGCTCCTCTACAAACCTGCCGGTTTCGTCATCAAACGAGTTGGCTTTGTATTGCCCAAGTCCAACGGATCTGCGCACGTGATCCGCAATGAGCATGGTTACCGCAGATTCTGTGCCGCCGGCAGAACGCATGGGTCCTGCAATAGAGACCGAGAGGTAGTCAGAGCCATCCCTGTTTTGCTTTATTGTTATAGTTGATATTCCCTGTAGTGGGGCGATCGTTACCCCCTCGGTAACTATGGCCAGTCCGACACGCACGGCCTGATCAATTCTCTGCTCAAGGGATGTTTCGGGGGGAAGATACTGCCCAAGTGCAATGTTTTTAGACAATTCCAGTGCGGCAATCTCCTTCCCCCTTGTGGCCAAAAGCTCCCTTAGGGGCTCAGAGATGTCGATGTCGTGCATTTTTGCCACGCGGTCTGCCAGATCAAAGGCGATTTTTGGCTCTACTATGCCAGACGAATCTGCAAGCGAGGACTTGGCTTCGGCTGCCCACTCAAATGTTCGATATGTCTCCTCCGAGATTTGACTGTAATAATCCAGATAGTGGTTTGGCATTGGAATTCCCCTTATTCGGGAGACTGCCGCATTTTCGGTCATGCTAATGACAGATTTCTGATGCTATTCTTTATTTCGGTTAGTTTTTTGATGCTGTCTTTTTCCTTCTCAAGCAGGGTGCCGATGACCAGCGCATCAGCTCCCGCCTCGACAATTTCCTTGGCGGTGTCGGCATCACGAATTCCACCCCCCACAATTAGAAATCCCCTGAAAACCTTACGGACGGCTCTAACCATTTCCGGTC
>SBBK01000215.1 GCA_005240025.1 archaeon | reverse complement strand
CTTCTACAGAACCCCCCTCCAGAACAATTCCCGGCCTGAAATTTTTCAGATGTAATCTGTTGTTTATGATTATAGGGACCTGGGTGTCTTTTTTGAGGTCGTCGTATTTCCCACCCCAGGCATTAAACAACCAGTGCACAAAAGCCAACTCTTTTTTTTCCCTGTTTGTCACAAAGATGGGCCCATAATCTCTAAACCAGACATCGGCATAGTCCCACGTGTAGAAATTAATTTTTCCAAGATCAATCCGTTTTTGTTTTAGAAGTTTTGTTACCCTTTCTTTCATGTTCGAATCTGTGACAAATAGATTGATGTCTTCGTTTTTGTGCAGAGCCTGAATCATCTGAATGTATACATTTTCAGCCTTCTTGATTTGGGGGAACGTGGCAGTGTCATGCGGCCATGCAAGCCATGTGCTCTGATGTGTTTCCCATTCTGCGGGCATTGCGTAACCCAGCCTTTTTGGCGTCTCCTTTATGATTTGGGAGCTTAGCAATCCATATGTGGCAGGGAGCCTGTTTCGCATAAAGCCCCAGCCATCCTGGATTCTTTTGTTCTGGCTCAGATCTAGTTCTGCGACCAACACCTCCTCGTTTTCCTGGCTTGCCCTTTTGATCAGCCGTCCAAACGCATCGCAGACAAACGAGGCCCCCCAGAATTTTATGTTGCCCTCCATTCCCACCCGGTTTATTGAGGCGATGTGGATTCCGTTGGCTATGGCATGTGAACGCTGGATATTTTCCCATGCATCGTGCCAGTCGTCATATGAGAGTGGATCGCCTTCCAGATACCCGATGGCTGACGGGTAAAAAACAAGGTCTGCCCCCTGCAATGCCAGGGTTCGCGCCGCCTCCGGGAACCATTGGTCATAGCATATAAGGACGCCAAAGTTGATGTCGTCTTTTTTGAATAACTGATAGCCGGAATCGCCCACATCAAAATAGCTTTTTTCGTAGAAGAACGGATCGTGTGGAATGTGCATTTTACGGTAACTGCCCATTATTTTTCCATTGGAATCAATAACGACTGCGGTGTTGTAGTTTTTGCCGTTTGCCGCCTCAAATATTGGTGCAATTATTACAACGCCGAGCTCCTTTGCCAGTTTTGATAGCATGGATGTCGTTTCTCCGCCTATTGGTTCGGCCAGGCTGGTTGCGTCCTTTTTTTCGTCGGTTGGAAAGTACTTGGTCCGGTACAATTCCTGCAGGCATATGATTTGCGCCCCCCTTTTTGCTGCCTCTCTTATTTTGAGGGCGGTTTTTTCCATGTTTTTGCTAATATCGTCAGTGACGCGAGTTTGAACAAGTCCTATTGTGATGGTTTTTTTCGACATCAGGGGCACTCTGGCGTGGGTTCTTATTTATCTTTGATGATCACAGGCGCGTTCTCATTTTTGGAAATCAATCGTATGTATCTTGATGCATATTTAGGTAAGTTACCTTAAAGTGCGATGGAATCGTATTTTATCCAATGTTCAGATACTCTTACCAAAACCGTCCGATAGTGTTGCGGATTGTGAAATGAGAATAAGGACCACGTTCAATTTAGCATTTATAATAATTGTAGTTTTTGGTATTTTTCTAGCAGTGATAATATCATTGCTACTTAGCGATACCATCACAAAATATCTAGTTGATATTAAGAAAGATAGAGTCATAGATACGGTGTCAGCTGAAATTGGTGCGCTTCTTAAAAGAGACGATTTCGATCCCCAGAAGTATGCAGAAAAACAGGAAGAGTTTTCGGAATTTGCCCAAAAAGTTAAGACGCCCGAAATTGCAGGGATAAATTTGTGGAGCAGAGACGGCACGATAATTTATTCTGCAGAGGAGTATGTTGTTGGCAAGAATTTTTCTGAAAACCCGAGATTCCAGCAGGCCTTGAGTGGAGCCATTTTTACAAGCACTGATCCACTCTCTGATCCCGGATTTCCTACTCAATTTGACGATAAACTAAAACTAATGGAAATATATGCACCAGTAAAATTTGACGACAACGTTGTTGGAGTTGTTGAGATCTATGTCACGCCCGCATATTTGGACGACTACATTGCAAAAATAAATGGGGTGATTTTTTTTATTGCGGCGAGTTTTGTTATTGCTGGAGTCATCTTGATAACCATCATAAATTGGAGTATCAAGCGTTCAATCATTACACCCCTTGAGAAACTCAGACAGACTGCCGATAAAATCGCAGGCGGTGATTTTACGCTTGCAAGTGTAGAGAGCAGTAACGAGATCGGCATCTTCGCAAAATCATTTAACATAATGATTGAAAGGTTAGAGAAAGCAAGACACGAGGTTGTAAGATATGAGCGATTAGCAACGATAGGTGAAATATCTGCTTCCATAGCACATAACCTAAAGAATCCACTTTCAATAATTTTGAATAGAGTTCAGCTCCTGAAAATGGAAAATGCAGATCTCGATGAAAAATCAGCAAGACACTTGGACATAATAAGTCGTGCTGTGCAGAAGATGGATTTTGAGGTAGAGCAGGTACTGGAGCACGTAAGATACGTGCATTTGTCATTGGAGGAGGCGATTCTGAAGGACATAATCCATTCTTCACTTGACAGGATTGTGATCCCGGATACTGTAAAAATCACCATACAGAGCAGCGATACGCGCATTTTATGTGATCCTGTAAAATTAGAGATCGTCTTTGCAAACATGATAACGAATTCCATTCAGGCCATGAAGAATGTTGGAGAGATACGAATCAGGACATTTGAGCGGGAGGACGATGTTGTGATAGTGATTGAAGATAGCGGGCCAGGCATTCCTGCACGCGCGCTGCCAAGAATATTTGAACCGTTATTTACAACAAAGATGAATGGCACCGGCCTGGGGCTGGCCACCTGCAAAAACATAGTTGAGAGCCACGGCGGACACATATCGGCAAGAAATGAACCCACCACATTCACAATAGAGTTGCCAAAAAAGATAATAAAAAACAAGGACGGCTAGAGGTTTTCTTCGAACTACATGTAGACATAATCAAAAAAAGATGCTATTTTGGACACTTCAATCTCAGGTTGAGCATTAGACCGCCAAGTTAACAGAACCCCAAACAGTATCGAAGCTTAGTTGCCATAAACCACTTGGCCAAAATTTTATTTTTGAGAGAACACGTGGGGAATCGAGCTGACCAGCATCAGAATCGAACTTTGGGATTTTCCTGCTTTAGTTTTTCCCAGTCGGCCAAAAAGTTCTTCAGACCAATGTCAGTTAGCGGATGCTTTAGCATCTTGCCAAGAACATCTGGCGGCAGTGTAACCACGTCTGCGCCTATCTTTGCGGCTTCCACCACATGCATTGGATGACGAACACTTGCTACCAGAATCTGGGTTTTGAAGCCATAGTTGGAAAATATCTGCCTGAGCTCTGCAATGAGGCTCATCCCGTCCTGGCCTATGTCGTCCAGTCTTCCAATGAAGGGGCTTACGTATTTTGCGCCGGCCTTTGCAGCCAGTACGGCCTGGTTTGGTGAAAACACGAGTGTGACATTTACTGCCATCCCCTCAGATGTGAGGGTTTTGCAGGCCCTCAGGCCCTCAGGCGTCATTGGTACCTTGATCACCACGTTTGAGCCGTATCTTTTGAGCTTGCGAGCTTCCTCCAACATGCCATAATATTCTGTGCTGACTACCTCTAGTGAGACGTCGCCTTTTACAATGCGAACTATCTCCTCCATTGTTTTCTGGGGGTCGCCCCCCTCCCTGGCCAAGAGCGAGGGATTTGTCGTTATTCCGTCAAGCAGGCCCATGTCATTATACATACGAATGGATTGCAGGTTGGCAGTATCCAAAAAGATCTTCATCGTTTCTTCTTACCTATTACTTCCTTAACTGTTTTTGCTATATTAAGTGATGTTATGCCGTGTTTTTCCAAGAGTTGTGAAATTTCGCTGTCCCGTGCAGATTCGCCGAACTTGTCCTGCACACCAATCTTCTTAACTGGCACAGGATAGTTTTCTGACAATACCTCTGAGACTGCCGAGCCAAAGCCTCCCATCACGTTGTGCTCCTCACAGGTTACAACGCAGCCTGTCTGTCTGGCAGATTTTTCTAGTAGTGCAGCATCAATTGGTTTTACGCAAAACATGTCGATTACGCTGCACGAGATCCCTTCATATCTTAGTGAATCAGCTGCGTCAAGTGCCATTTTTACTGTCAGCCCACATGCAGCAATTGTGCAGTCTGCCCCCTCCCTCATTGCAATCCCCTTGCCGATTTCAAATTCCTGGGATTCTGCATGTATTATTGGAGATAAAGATCTTGTCATTCGCATGTAGAATGGGCCATATTTTTGCGATATTATCCATGTGAGTTTGGTTACCGCAACTGTGTCGGCAGGTATCAAGACAGACATGTTTGGTATTGCCCTCATTATGGCGATGTCTTCAATTTGCTGGTGCGAGCCTCCGTCTGCCCCGACAGATATCCCCCCATGAGACACGACAAGCTTGACATTAAGCCCCTTTTTGTCTGCAGGTGATGGATATGCTATTGCATTTCGTATCTGATCGACGCACCGACCAGGCAGAAAGATGGCATATGTACTGGCAAAGGGCGTCTTGCCAGACATGGCAAGACCCGCAGCCACAGATACAAGGTTTGCTTCTGCGATTCCGACATTGAAGAATCGGTTTGGGAATTTTTTCCCAAAATCTGCAGTTTTTAGCGAGTCGCTGGTGTCTGCCCCAAGTACGACGATGTTTGGGTTTTCTTGGCCTATGTCTAGCAGCGCCTTCCCGTACGCGGTTCGCATGTCTGCGAGCTGGCCTGGCGCACTCATGTATAGCCAAGCTCCTTTGCAATAAGACCTAGCTGGTTCTTTTTTTCTCCTATCGTGTGCAGATCAATCCACTTTGCGACAAGATCCTTCCCTCCAAGGTCATGTGCCTTTTGGATGAGTGTCTTACGGCGGGCATAGGCGATTTTGTTCCTGAACTCCCTGATTACACCCCGCATGTCCTGCTGGCCAACTATTGCGGAGCCACCCACGAAGACGCGCGCACCATCAGCAAAACACGCACCAACGTTATCAAGCGTGACGCCGCCGTCCGCCTCGATGTATCCATCAAATTTGTGTTCGGTCAGGATTTTGGCCAGCTGCCGCATCTTCTCGTGGGTCGAGTCGATGTATTTTTGGCCCGATTTGCCTGGAACTACAGACATTACAATCAGCTGATCAAGCCCTGGAATGAACTGCATCGACCATTCGGGCAGATCGGTGTCGGGGTTTATTGCAAGACCAACTCCCACCTGGTTTGCCTTCAAAATGTCATGTATCTCTCCAAAGCTTGATGCATCGCAAACCTCGGCGTGCACAGTTATGATATCAGAGCCTGCGTCCACATAATCACGTACGAATTTGAGTGGTTCATTTATCATCAGATGAGCATCAAATGGGATGACCGTTAGCGGCCTCAGTTCCTTTATTTTTGCGTGATCAAAGGTTTTGTTTGGGACAAACATTCCATCCATTACATCCAGGTGGATATAGTCTGCCCTGCCACCGACGCAGCGTTTGACCTCGTTTTCAAGATTTGTCATGTCGCCTGCAATTATTGATGGGGCAATCATTGACTGCGAGTCGATTTCCATGTCGATTATTGGCACAAACTCTTTTTTTGGCGCCTGGCCGTGCCATTTGGGGTTGTCCTCCATGTGCTCGACGCCCTTGCCCTTGATGGTTCTTGCAACAATGATTGTCGGGACTCCTTTGGTTTGCATTGCCTTTTTCATGGCATGGTCTAGCTGCTCGATTCTGTGCCCGTCTATATCTATGACATTCCATCCAAAAGAATTCCACTTGTCTCCGATCTTCCATCTGCTTGCGTCCTTCCACATTTCGGAGAGGTCGTCGCCAACAAGCTCCTCATCAAGCGGCATGACTTTTTCGGTGTAAGAGTCCTGTTGGATAAAGTTCCTGTCCAAAATCGCAGTCAGGTTATCCACCTTGTATTTTGAGCCGGTCATTGCAGCCTCCCAGACCTGCCCCTCGTCCGTTTCGCCATCGCCTAAAACGGTGAAAATTCGAGTCTGCTTGCCGTCGAGTCTTGCTGCCAGTGCCAGTCCCACGGAAAATGACAGTCCTATCCCAAGCGACCCTCCACAAAACTCCACGCCGGGACACTTGAGATCGGGATGTCCCTGCAGTTTGCTGCCAAGCTGCCGCAGTGTGTCAAGCTCGGATATCGGAAAATATCCAGCCACTGCCATGTTTGAGAAAAGACCGGGTGATGCATGCCCCTTTGAGAGAACCAGTTTGTCGCGGTCTTCCCAGTTTGGATTTCTGGGATCATATCGGAGATGTTTGAAAAATATGCACCCCATTATCTCCGCCATAGAAAATGAGCCACCCGGATGCCCGGAGCCTGCAACCGAGGTTGCGCGAATTACAAGTTTTCTTGCATTACGGATATTTTTTTTAATAGTATAATAGTTGAGGCCCATTTCTACACTAATTGCAAAAATAGGCAGAATTGCAATCTCATGATTTGAGGCTGACTGGAAATTCAATAAAAAGCTATTTCCCAAAATTTTAATCTCAGATATCACCAGACAGATCGTTGGAACTCAAGGATCTGTTTCCGCTTGTCGTCTATGATAACCAGTGCTACCT
>SBBK01000158.1 GCA_005240025.1 archaeon | reverse complement strand
CAAGAGAGGCAGTCAAGCTTGCGACAAAATCCCTTGATATAATACGGGAGATCAGGACCTCTGGAAAAGAAAAGCCAGAAATCTATGAACTATCATGCATTTAAAAAACATCAGTATTCTGTATGGAAAAAACCTAGATTACATAACCTCGACTAATGTGCAGATCTCGGGCTCAGTTTTTGGTAGAATCAATGGTGCTGCCAGCAAAAACTCGATTGATTGCGGGGGGCTGCTTTTGGTACCTGGCTTTATAAACGCCCACACTCACATTGGCGATTCTGTGGCAAAAGACGTACTGCTCAAGGGAGGCGTCGACAAGAAAATTCACCCTGTTTTTGGAGTAAAACAACGAATTCTAAAACAAACACAATCTGAACACATAGTGACCTTTATGAAAAACACATGTCATTCCATGGTTCGCAAAGGGATAACGACATTTGTCGATTTCCGAGAGGGGGGCCTCGAGGGAATACTCTTGCTCAAAAAGGCAGTTGCCAAAATGCCAATTCGCGCCGTAATTTTGGGAAGACTTGAGTATTATCAGGCAAAAGATGACCTCCAAAAAAACACACCACTATCAAAATCCAACAAAAAAGCACTATCACAAATTCTCAGCGAATGTGATGGCATCGGAATAAGCGGCCCAAACGAAAACAGCGATTCTGTACTCAAATATTATTCCAAAACAAAAAAGCTTCGCGCAATTCACAGCTCAGAAACCGTTTCAAGTATGCAGCAATCAAAAAAACAAACTGGCAGGTCTGAAACACAAAGGGCACTGATCCTAAGGCCACACTTTCTTGTGCATATGACTTTTGCAAGGGGGGTGGATCTGATAAATGCGGCAAAAAAAACCAAGGGCATAGTTGTTTGCCCTAGGGCAAACGCATCACTGGCAGAGGGAGTGCCGGACTTTGTGCAGATGACAAAAAATGGCTGTATTGTGGCAATAGGGACAGATAATGTTATGATAAATTCACCAGACATGTTCAAAGAAATGGATTACATATGGAAATCGTACATGGGAATCCACAAAAAGAGAATTGATCCAAAAGAAATACTAAAGATGGCAACCGTAAACGGCGGAATTCTACTGGACAAAAAAATAGGCTCAATTGAATCTGGTTATGCTGCAGATGCGATATTTATCGACAAACACGCAATTGACATAGAACCAATGCATAATCCATACGCGTCACTGGTGCAAAGGGCCTCAGAATCTACCATAAGAGCAGTGATGATTGGAGGGAAAATAGTCCGTGGTGGGCTCTAGGCCACGCGTAATTCTGAGTGCGGCGATTAGCCTTGATGGGAAAATAGCAACAAAAACAGGCAAATCAGAACTCTCTTCAAAAAGAGACAAAACTCGAGTTCACAAGTTACGCTCAAAAGTGGATGCCATCATAATTGGAAAAAATACTGCAAAAATCGACGATCCGCTTTTAACAGTACGCTACGCAAAAGGTAAAAATCCAACAAGAATAATCCTGGACTCTTGCGGAACAATCTTGCCACGCTCGAACATAATAAAAACGGCCAAACATGTTAGGACAATTATAGTCGTGTCAAAAAAGGCACCAAAAAAAAATCTTGCCAGACTAGACAAATACCCACTTGAAATTCTGGTTGCGGGGCAAAATCAAGTCAACATAAAAAAACTCCTCAACCTGCTTTATAAGAAAAAAATCAAAACGATCCTCTTGGAAGGAGGCGGTACAGTAAACTGGGACTTTGTAAGGCAGGGAATGGTTGACGAATTAATTGTTACAGTAACGCCTTATCTGGTAGGGGGCAAGGACGCAATTACTCTAGTCGAAGGGGACGGTTTTTCCGATATTACAAACTCTGCCAAACTAAAACTGCAAAAGGTAATGAGACAAAACGACGAAATAGTGCTATATTATATCTGACGGCGCATATCCCTTTTGATTTCGGTAATCTTTGTTTCTAATGCCTTTTTGAGCTTGTCATTTTTCTTTAGGTTCACAACCCCACCACAACGAGGACACTTGAAAAACATCTCAAGCGCAGTCTCAAATGTGATCCTTGGACAATCGGCGTTACCGCAGTGGTAAAACTGGGATGAATTTTCGTAGTCTAGTCTTTGCTGGAGTCGTTCGGAAATCTTTTTTTTCTGGTTTTCGATAAAGTTTTCTACTTCGTCCTTGCGAGAGCGCCATCTGTACACGAACCAGCCCTTGCGCTCGTCTTTGACCCTGATACCTGTGATCAGTGCCTTACCAAAAAGGTCATAGAGGACCTTTCTGACCATGTTTATTCTAAGGCCTGTAGAGCTAGCAATTTCCTCGTCTGTTGCATCCTCGGCCTTGAGTAGTGCACGCGCAACTTTGAGGTACTCATCTCCTCCTATCATGGCAGAGATTCTGACAAAAGGGTCTTCGTAAGACTCGACCATTAGTTAGCCAACATCCGGTTCTCTATTTAACCAATCGTTTTTTTCGATAACCTGCTTGCCTTTTTTTGTTGGTATTATCTGGAGTCTGGCATTGTCGTATTTTGCGTTAAACTGTTTTCCGTTCTGCATGCGATCAAGCAGAACCGCCAATGCACTGATCTCTGAGTGGGGCTGGTTCCCAATAGCTATGTTGTAGTCTGCCCTGTCATATACATCACGAGGTACCTTTTCTGCTCCGACCACAATCAAAATCTTGTCTTCTTTTCTTAACTTGTCCTCTGCATCGTTGATGTTTTCTCCATACATAGTGAGGTGTACAATTTTGAAATCCTTCCTTTTTGATTTGAGTAGGCTTCGCCAGTCCTCAATAAACTCTATCTGAAAATTGCTTCCCCACGACTTGTTTACTCTGTTAAGTGTATCTTTTATCTCCGGGTTTACCTCATTCATGAAAATCTTTGATGCGCCAAATGCTCTTGCAACAAGAGCAACATGAGTTGTTACCCTGTCATCACGTACTAGCCTCTGCCCTATTCTTAATATATCAATCTTCATAAAACTCTGCCAAATCTTGTTTTTTTGGGGTTTCTTTAATTTGCTGTCTTGGCTGTTCTAGCATCCTTTGTATCATGTTTTGAAGCTTTGTAATGTTTTGTCCGGTTACTGAGGATATTGGAACCAATTTTCTGTTGTTTTCGAGTCCCAAAAACTCTGATTTCTGCACAATTTCTTCCGGGCTTACAAGATCAGACTTGTTAAATGCAAAGATTACCTTCTCAGAATCTACATCAAGGTCTGCCAAGGCTCTGAGGCAACTGCGAAATTTCTTTTTCAATTCTTGTATCGGATCTGCAATATCTATAACAACAATTACTGCATCTGCAAACCTCAATTCTTCTAGCGTGGATTTGAAAGCCTCAATCATATATGCAGGAAGCTTACTGATGAATCCAACCGTGTCAGATATCAAAACTGGGTTCTTCTCTATGAGGATCCTTCTAGTGGTGGTAGAAAGTGTGGTAAAAAGCTGTGGGCTCTCTTCCCTGCTTTCACCTGTCAGTAAGTTAAACAGAGTTGTCTTTCCTGCAGATGTGTATCCTGCAAGCGAGATCGTTTTTAGGCCAACCCGCCTTCGAGCCTCGCGGTGTAGCGCTCTTTGTTTTCCGGTCTTTGCTAGCTTTGATTTGACACTTTTCATTCTGTTTTGAATGTCATTGTAGTATGTATCGACTTCATACATGCCAATCCCCATAAAGCCTGGCTGCTCGCCCATTTTTGCCAGCCGAACTTTTTCCTTTGCTCGTGACATTTCGTACCTAAGCTGAGCAAGCTTGATCTGGAGGTGTGATTCGTGACTCGAGGATCTTCTTTCAAATATTTCCAAAATCAAAGACTCTCTATCCAAAATATTGATCTTCAGTGTAGACGCAAGGTTGTAGTTCTGTCTTGGCTTCAAAACCTCATCATAGATTATCACATCCGGTCTGATCTTTGATGCAAATTCCTTCAGTTCCGCCAGCTTGCCTTCCCCAATACCGTATTTCGCTTTGTTTAAAATTTTTTGGCGGATTATCTTTTCAATTCTATAGTCAGCTGCCTCACAGAGTCCCAATGCCTCTCTTAACGAGTCCTCGCTGTCATAGGTGATTAAAATCGCTGTCTGGCTCAAAACTATCCTTTACATCTTTGGTTTTTTGAGAATCTTTTCTATATTCATATTTAGGACAATTTCCGCAATATCACTGGCATATTCAGCTATTCTCGTGATGTTTTCTAACATTCTTCTGATTCGATACACCTCTTCTTCATCCTTTATGGATTTAATGGACTCTAGGATTCGCTTCTCGTACTTTGAAATCTCTGCCGATCTTCTGATTGCATGTTCTGCCTGTGTAAAGTCTTCCTTAAATAAAGCAAGGCACGATTGATCCAAAACTGATGTTGCAAAATCATTTAGCTCTTCTATCTTTCCCATTGCTTCCTCTCTTACTGACTTTTCGAACTCTAAAAGATCCTTTGCAATCAGTACTGCATGGTCTCCCGTCCTTTCGATGTTTTTTACAATAAGCCTGTATCCCAAGCACTGTCTTGCATTTGTGAATCCCATGTCCCTTAACATGTGTTCATTTTGGATTGCGATCTTGAGCTGTCTGATAATGTAAAAGCCGAACCTATCCACCTCATCATCGCTATCGATAACTCCTCTTGCAAGATCAAGATTGGATTCCTTGACTGCAAGCAGAGCATCTTTGAGCATTGACTTTGCCAAATGGAGCATTCTCTTGAAGGCTCCATCGACTGATAATTCGAGCAGATTCACAAGAACCTGGATCGTCATGCCATCTACAGAGTCTGAGATTATTTCTGCGCCCATGAGCATCCCCTTTACTGCAGATTTTATTGCATTACGTTGGTTAGGCTGGAGCCTTTCTGCTTTCGGCTTTATCTGAATTGTCTTGTAACCTAGGAAATAAAGTGATACTAGCCTCCGTACAATTGCAGCGCTGTCGTCTTCGTGTGTAATTTCTAAAACTGCTTCTTCCAGCTGGCTCGATCTCGTCTGTTCTTTTGCAGGCAGAAGCTTAAGCGCGGATTTCCCCTCTCTTGTTATCGTAATCTGATCTCCTTGTTTTAGACCAAGCTCCAAAACCCATTGTTTTGGAAGCGATACGATATAGGATGATTTTCCCGTGAACTGAATTCTTCTTGTTTCCTCACGTTCTTGCATGATATGTAGTGAGTCGCTCGTTCTATATAGTTTCTTTACTCACTATTGAAAAATTTCATCAAATAATAAGAGGCATGGTATCTGCTGGTTGTTGGAACCAGGCATCAAGCTAAAGTATACCATCGATGCATTGTTTGGGACAGGCGCATCAAAACAACTGCCCAAGGATATCTCGATGACATTTTCTAAAAAAACTGGAAGAATCCGCGAAGTTCATCACAAAAATTTGCTTTTGTGCACGCTTCGAATTGATGGTGGTCTGGCAATCACTCCATAT
>SBBK01000229.1 GCA_005240025.1 archaeon | reverse complement strand
CTGCTGGTCTTGCAGGGTTTGTCCGTATAACGAGACATCTATTATCGAACCTGTGATTCTATTGAATTTTTCTGATATTTTGGCAGGTGCCTCTTTTGGTGTCTTTTTTTCTACAACCTTGAATGTCTTTGTAAATGTCCCAAAGTCAGTATCCACCTTTACTGTGTAGTGGCCAAGTTTTGCGTTGGCAGGGATTTTGTAGTCGTAACTATAGTGTCCGTTGTTGTAACTTCTAGAGATATCAATGACATTTCCTCCCACGCCGCAATAAAATGCGCCACAGTTTAGCTTCTCATCATCTTGGTGTATGACTATGAGGTTGAGTTGATTTAGAAAGATGACCCGGTTTGTTGTGCCGGTGATCTGGGCCACATCTCCCGGTAAATACTCTTCTTTGTCCGTGTATAGGGTCAGCACCACATCTCCTTCTGCACCAAGCGGGATCTCGTTTTTGACCTCAAAAGTGGTCTCGGACCTTAGCTGGTAGTATATTGCAGTAACTTTGTATTTTCCGTTCTTGAATATTGTCAGTGGGAGTTCAAATGTTGTCACGAATTGCCCTGCGTTATCAAACGGTATGCTTCCATCAAAGATTTGCTTGTTGTCCATTGTTTTAATCAGTATTGTTACTCTGTCTGGGAATTGCCCTCCAGTACTAATTGAGGCCTGTCTTTTTGTGGCACTGCCCAGTACAACCAGCTTCTCGCCGGCACGGTAGACTTGTTTTTCAGTTCGGACTTCAAGGGGTTTAATTTCAAGTGTGTCGGTTTCTGGATTTTCAGACACCCTGAAAAAGACGTCCGCATTTTCGGATGTCGCCCTTATGGTTATTTTGTAGTTGCCAAAGACAGTTGGCCTGGCAGACCTAGGGTCACGAATGTCTGCAAGAGCGTGTTCTTTTTGAGGCACGTCCCAGCTCCATGAAAACCTGCCATTGTCTACTTTGGTACCAGAATTTGTGATCTTCCCGTCAGGCTTGGTAAGGACGATTTTTACTGCAGATTGGCCTGTAAACAGCGTCCCATCGAGTTTTACCGTCTCACCAAGCCCATAGATGAGTTTGCCAGTTTTGGCACTAATTACGGTGCTGCCCAAGTTCAGGTCATCGGTAACAGAAAATGTCGCCCTGCTGACGCTTTTTTCGTAGCTGGCCTCAATTGTGTAAGAACCGGGTTTGAATGTAGCCCTGTTTAACTGGGTTTCAAGTTTGTACGAGCCGGTAATTTCAGGTATTGCTGTAAGACTGTATGTTGCCACATAGCTTGGATCCCTTACCCGAAGTTTTTTTTCCTGGGCCACGATTGTCAGTGGATTGCCGTTTTCGTCTTTTATTGTAACATACACTGGAACTGCCTCAAAGGAGCTGCGGCTTTTTGGTGGTATGTGGCCGGTTATCACCATTTTTTCATTAACGATGTAGGTGGTTTTGTCAGTTGTGACAAATTCTTGTTGTGAATCGGAATACTCGTCAGGATTTTCGACTATTGTAAAGTATGCGATGGATTTGCCAAATTCTTTTGAGACTGTAACCCGGTAATCCCCGAGCCTCAGCTTGTCCGCTGGAATTTCCAGTTTGTATTCAAAGGTGCTGTCACCCGCAAGCGTTACCTGATCTGTTACCTTGAGGACGTTGTTGGTCTTTTTTCCGATCGCGGTGACTCCGGTTTGCAACACTTCAATATCAAGTGCTGCGACATACTTGTTGCTTCTGCCCGTGATCATAATAGGCTCTCCTAATGCGTAGACCTTCTTGTCTGTGCTCAAGACAATTTTGTCTTTGTCCTTGATGTCTTGGCCCACTTCAAACGATACTTCGGCATGCTGGACATCATAGTCTGCTATTATGTCATAAATGCCGTAGACCGGTTTTACCGTTGTCAGTTCAATTTGGCCAGAAAACTCGCCCTTTGTTGTTGGGAAGAGTTTGCCTGAAAAGATACGCACCCCGTTGGGGTCATATACTCCATAGGCCATCCCCTGCAGCGGCACAACATTACTTGTGGTTGCCGAGATTTTGACTCGTTGTCCTGGAATGTATGCGTTCTTGTCAGTGATCATTACAAGTTCCGGAATTATTTGTTTTTCAGCGTCTGCTTTTTTTTCGCCTAATGAAAACGATGTAGTATCTGATGCCTTACCATAATCAACTAAAATGGAGTATTTGCCTGAGCCATATCCAAGTACTCTGTCAAGTTTGAGTTGAATTTTAAATTCCAAATTAAGATCTGGATAAAGTGTTTTTGTTAGATCAGATTTTCCCGGACCGTCTATGTTTATCGTAATTGGTTGTTGTGTGAAGGTTGGTTTTTCCACAAAGAGTTGTTTTGTTACATTGCCAGAGATTGTTACTGATTCACCAAAGACGTATGATTTTTTATCAGTGGTTACAAAAACTTCTAGGTCCTTGCCCCCATCAGAGATATTCGTCACTTTGACATTTGCAGTGCCTGTCGTGGAGACTCTGAACTCCCAGTCATTTTGTTTGTCTCTATCCAGACCGTCGAATTTGCGCTGCCATGATGAAAAATCGTTTTGCTTATCCGTAATTGTGGGTGTTTCATCAACCACGTTTCCGGAATTATCCCGTAGCTGGACTTTTTCTCCCACATCTGG
>SBBK01000017.1 GCA_005240025.1 archaeon | reverse complement strand
GATATGGGATGTAATCCAAGGAAATTTTCATGTCACCAAAGAAAAATTGCCTAAAATCAAAGACATTTCTTTCCCCAAATCGGGTTACAAACCCATTGAGGTCATACAGATAAACCGAGTCTTTATCCCTTGTTAGAGAAATTAGTTGAGTGTTAAAGTCGCTAACCATTTCTTGTAAACCGTAATTTGTCTTGGTTTCATAGATTCCGTAAGAAGAGTAGGTGGGGACAGTTAGATTCGTAATGACTAATTTTGATTTTGAGTTCTTTGTGTACGTGTCTATGAGAGTCGATATTTCCTGCATTTTACTTGTGACGTATGACTTTCTTTGCTCATCTGAAATTGAAAACGGATGGTGGAATAGGTTTCCAAGTATAGTTCTTGTATCAATTATTAGAAACGTTACATCTGGTGAAAATTTATACAGATTGCTTGATGTGTTTAAGATTTCTTGTGTATACTGATTATAACCAGCCAGATGTGTAATGCAACCAATGTTGATTTCAGAGCATTTGACTCTGAACGTTTCTTCCATGCCATTTAGTGTGAAACTACCAAGCAAGGCAATTTTGATCTTTTTTTCATATTTGGCCACCTCGATTGCGCGTGCTGCATTAAGATAGTACGTAAGCTTGCGTTCCATACATGCCATATTGCTCGTGAGAATAAATATTTGAGGCTTGAGGTTGCCCGCAGGGAAACATCTAGAATTATGAACGATTGTCATTAATTGAATCAAACTTTTCCTACCCAAAAGTTATAGTATCATATTTGAGAGTTTGAACAAATGGAAAACACAGATGATGCCTTTTCGCTCAATGAAAGGGAGTTGATGGAGTATTATGGATATCATGGAAGCATGGGAAAGTCACAATTAAAACTGAAAATATTAAGATCATGGATACTGCATTCGCTTGCGTATTCCTCGCCACACTCTGGATTTGCTGTAAGGATGCAGAAAGTGCGGGGGGTAAAAATCGGCAAACACTGTCATTTTTGCCCTTATGTTCAGATTGATTTGGTATACCCCCAGCTTGTGAATATTGGCGATAACGTGACTTTGGGTTCCAACACAATGATTTTTGCACATACCAACCCCACTGCAAATTTATTTTTAAAAAAAGGTCCATACCCACGCAAGGTCGAACCAGTCACTATCAAATCTGGTGCGGTAATAACTCCTGGTTCGATCATCATGGCCGGAGTTACAGTGGGTGAAAATTCCATTGTTTCACCTGCCAGTGTTGTATCACAAGATGTACCAGATTATTGCGTGGTGGTAGGGAACCCTGCTCGCGTGGTAAAGAGAATAGATCATTTATTATGAGATTGTCGGACCTCAAGATATGAACATTTTAGGCATAGACTTTGAGGATTGGTTTCACCCCCAAATAATTCAAAAATATGTAAATAGTAAAAAGCAAACACCTCGCATAGTTGAAGGACTGGATAAAATTCTTGAATTGCTGCTGACCACAAACACTTTTGCCACTTTTTTTATTGTTGGTGAGTTGATAAAATACAAACCAGACATCATAGACAAAATACTTGGTGCTGGTCATGAGATAGGATTTCATACTATGCACCATACAAGATTAGATTCTCCCGCATACAAGGAAATTTTTGATGCAGAAATCAAGCAATTTGCAGAATTGACGGGGGGCAAATCGAAGGGATTTCGGGCCCCAATGTTTTCTCTAAATCGCAATAGCTCGTGGGCAATTGATATGTTGGCGGATAACAAATATGTGTATGACAGCAGCATAATGCCAGTTAATACTACGTTGTATGGGATTAGTGGTGCACAGAGAACGCCATACAAAATTTCGAGCTCACAAATACAAAGAAACGATCCTAATGGGAAACTGATAGAATTTCCACTACTCACTACAAGATTCTTTGGCAAGGTCATTCCGGCGGCAGGTGGATTTTATCTTAGGTTTTTGCCGTCAAGTACCACCAAAAATGCCATAAAAAATTATGAAAAAGGGTCCATGCCGGCAGTGTTTTACATTCACTCATGGGAGCTAACTCCACAACTAATGCCCAAGATACGAATGTCGTTTACAGACAGTTTTATCACATATCACAACATCGGAAAAGCCTTTGTAAAAATGGAAAGTGTGCTGAAGAGTTTTTCCTTTACTTCGTTTGAGCGATATATTTCTAAATTTGGTTCGAATCTCTAAAGTTTGCCAGAGTTTTGCGTATGCCTACCCTGACAGGGATTTGTGGTTTCCAGCCTAACGATCTAAGCTTAGAGTTGCTTACTACAAAATTTCCAACATCCACGCGCTTTGTATATTTTGGCGTTGCCACATACTGGACCTTGGCACCAGTTAGTTGTGTCAACCATTTTCCCAGTTCATAGAACCAGGTTTTTTTACCAGATGATATCCAGTAAAGATTTCCTGCTTTTCCCTTGCGCATTATTATTGATACTGCGGAGATCACATCTGAGACATAAATTAAGTCACGGAAGAATTTCCCTTTGTTGAAAATCGTTATGTCTTCACCTTTGTATGCCTTGTAAATGAGATAGTTGACTGCATTCTTGTTTGTAAGATATTGTTCACGGGGACCAAACGAGTTGGTTATGCGAAATATTACCGTGTCAATTCCAAACACGTTGTGATATATTTTACAGTAGTATTCGCTTGCCAGCCTATTCGTCCCGTAAATAGTGGTTGGGGCGCAGGGGGTTTCTTCGTTGACAGGAAGTGTTTTTGGCCTACCGACAACTATGAAGGTACTCCCGAGTACAAAGCGACACTTGAGTTTGAGTTGCCTGATTTTCTCCAGGATGAAGAGTGTGGATTTTGCGTTTGAATCCACATCTTCCAGTGGAGACTCGAAGGATTTTGCGTGTGATGTCTGACCGGCCAGATGTATTATAACGTCGGGCTTGTTTTGCTCTATGCTTTTTCCCAGTTTCGCAAGATTTGTGACATCAATTTTTTCGATTTTAATCCTGTTTTTTATTGCATGTATGTTTGATTTTTTTGTGTGGCTTTTTGTCACAATGATTATTTTATGATTTTGTTTGATCAGGTGTTCCGCCAGATGGCTTCCTATGAAACCCATTCCCCCAGTGATCATTATTTTCATATTTCGTGTCTTTGCGGCGCCAACTATTAACTGTAGTCAAAAATTCTCTTGACCAGAATAGGTTTAGCAACAAAACCTTTAGATTTAAAACGGTAGGGAAAGGATTCAATGGGTTCGAAATTTAGTGTGAAGCTATCGGTTTTATTCAAAGTGATTCAAAGGGTGCAAAATTGGTACGTTATACCACTGGTTTATTTTGGACTATTTAGAAAAGAACATTTTATTTTGCACCTAAAAACAGGACAGCAATTAAAACTGAGAACTCATTCAACTGACATACATGCTTTTGTTAATGTTTGGATAATGCAGGAATACAGAAAAAAAGATTTTGAAATTAATGAAGGCGATGTAGTAATAGACGTTGGGGCACACATTGGCCTCTTTACTGTATATGCGTCCCAGTTTTGCAAGAAAGGCAAAATTTTCTCTTTCGAGCCAATAAAAGAAAACTTTGATCTGTTGTTGGAAAATTTATCCCTCAATGATTTGAGAAATGTTTGTGCCCATAATCTGGCAGTATCCGACAAGCAAACACAGTTGAGAATTTATCTATCCGATTCAGACCAAGCGGCACACACCATTCATGGGACTGGTTCCAATTTTGTGGATGTCGAGTCCACCACACTAGAACACATTTTAGATTCAGAATGTGACAAAGCTGATTTAGTTAAACTTGATTGCGAGGGTGCAGAATACGACATTTTAGAATCGCTGCCAGCAGACCATTTTAGGAGAATAACCAAGTTATGCATGGAGTATCATACGGATGGCAGTTTTGAGCGCCTAGACCAGCTTAAGAAACGTCTCGAGGCTGCAGGATACACCACAGCGGTTGTGCCTACGAGCGCACACTATGGTTTATTGTTTGCAAATAGGCAATAGCGTCACGTCTCTGTAAGGTTCTTTAGTATCAGATTAAACATGGTTAAAGTAGAATTACAGCCATGAAAATTGCCCTCGTTTGTCCCGCCTCGCTTCCTGCCACCCAGTTTGGCGGCATTATGTATTTGTGCTTAGATATTGCAAAGGAACTGTCAAAAACCGATCACGACGTAACCATATTTACTACAGACTTGGATTTTGCAAACAACGCTCACACGTTTAACAAAAATCTGCCACGTATCCAGAAATATGAAAAATTCAAAATTAATCGATCTCACGTATGG
>SBBK01000109.1 GCA_005240025.1 archaeon | reverse complement strand
GTGAACCGGAGTTGGGTGTTTTATTTACAAAATGTAACATTTGTGCTGGCAGTGTTGTGCCGCTGCGGGACAGGGTTAAATGCCCAAATTGCGGCTACATGGAAGACCGGAAGCTTTCTGTAAACTACCAGAAAGACGATTTCATAAAGTTGCGCGAATAAAATGTACAAAGTTTCGTTCCAGGGTGAACGAGGTGCATACAGCGAGGATGCGGCAAGTTCGTTTTTTGATGAGGAAATTGATACCGTACCGTGTGCAACCTTTACCCAGGTAATCGAGTCCACAGAAAGCGACAGGACCAAATATTCTGTACTTCCGGTAGAAAATTCGCTTGAGGGCAGTGTTGGGGAAAGCTATGATCTGTTGCTTTCTACTGGGCTCCCAGTTGTTGGGGAGATTTACTACAGGGTCAGGCACTGCCTTATCGGGTTTGACAGAATAGAAAACATCGATACAGTTTATTCCCACCCGCAGGCGCTAGGACAGTGCAGAAAATTCATCCAGAGATACAGGCTGAAGGCAATCCCTGCGTATGATACTGCGGGAAGTGTCAAAATAATAAAAGAGATTGGTAAAAAAAACATCGCATGCATAGCAAGCAGGAGGGCCTCTGAGATTTATGAGGTGCCGGTCATTGCAGATGGGATTGAGGACAATGCAAACAACTATACCAGGTTTCTGGTCCTGTCCAAGGAAAAAGTCAAAGGAGACAAGACTTCGATAATTTTTTCAGTAAAGCACGAGGTAGGGGCATTGTTTAACATACTAAAGGTATTTGATGACTATAAAATTAATCTGACAAAAATAGAGTCAAGGCCGAACAAAAGCACGCCGTGGGAGTACAATTTTTACGTTGATTTTGACGGAAGTCAGGACGAGCCAAAGATAAAAGACGCATTGGTCAAGATAGGGCAGCGTTCACTGTTTTTGAAGATGCTCGGCTCTTACAAAAAAGCAAAACTTGGCTAGAAACCTTTTGGTTTTCTCGCACTAAAGCCCGCGCTAAATCCGATTATCACTACACCGGCAGTTATCACCATAATGTGGTACGTATACAGGATTGGGTCTGTATGCCTCTGAAAGGCGCCGTCTATTTGTAGTTCCGATGATCCTTTGTTTTGTATTGTGATTCTGTTCGTGCCGTCGGCCAGCACGACCCAATCAAAGGAAACTGTTTTTTTAAAGTCCTCGTCTACATGGATGCCATCTGCTGGCGTTGTAATCTTGACGTGGAAGCTTTCCCCGGTCACATTGAGGAGCTGGCGTGAGTGGTTTGGCGCCTCAAATTGGTATGTTATGGATTTGGCAGTTTCCACGGTATCCCCAACGGGAACGGTCTGAAGCCCAAACGACGCGACCAGTGCGTAAAATCCGATGGCTGCAATTACTCCGCCCACACCTATTCCAATTATGGTGAACTTGCTTAGCACAGAAAATGTGAACAATGATGAGAATAAAAAACTTACAGATGCAAACGGGAAAGTCATTACCCCTTGGTCGAGAGCAGGTCAGATCAGATCTACATCGTGCGGCTGGCTTTCTGCAAATCCTGCCCTGGACATTTTTATAAATTCTGCGTTTTGCTGCATTTGCGGAATGGTGTGGGCCCCGCAATAACTCAGACCAGACCTGACGCCCCCCGTGAGCTGCTTTATGATGTCTGCAACGCTCCCCTTGTATGGAACCATTGCCTCGACACCTTCTGCCACATAGTCATTTAGGTCGTCGTTGAGCGATACAATACCTGCCTCTTTTGATTTTCTTCCCAGTGCTGCATAGAATGACGCCATGCCACGGTAAATTTTGAACCGTTTTCCGTTTTTCATTACATACGAACCTGGACTCTCGTCTGTTCCACCAAAGAGGCCTCCAATCATTACGGTGGATGCGCCTGCAGCCAGCGCCTTTGTCACATCACCCGATGTCCTTGTGCCGCCATCTGAAATTATTGGAATTTCGTGTTTTTTGCCAATCTGGGCGCAGTCAAAAACTGCCGTAAGCTGTGGAACGCCAGAACCCGTGATGACACGGGTAATGCAAATAGAGCCGGAACCCACACCTACCTTCACTGCGTCAACGCCTGCCCTGATCAGGTCTTCTGCGCCACGTGCAGTTGCTACGTTCCCTGCAATCAGCTCACAACCTGGAAATGCCTTTTTGATGTTTCGGATGGTGTTGATTGCGTTTTCGCTGTGGCCGTGTGCTATATCTACCACAATTATGTCGGCGTCTGCCTCGAGGAGTGCCTCGGTTCTTTCCATAAAGTCTCCTTTGACCCCAACTGCTGCACCTACAAGAGGCCTTCCCTTTTTGTCCTTTGATGCGTTTGGATAGTTTTCGCTGTGGGTGATGTCTTTGCTGGTTATGAGGCCCACTACTTGGCCTTTTTCGTCTACAAGCGGGAGCTTTTCAATTCTGTTTTGCATGAGGATTTCTTTTGCCTCGGCAAGCGACAATCCGGGTTTGGCAGTAACTAGATCTTTGGTCATGATTTCCCTGACAAGTTTGGTTGATTCCGATTCAAACATAACATCACGCCCCGTCAGGATTCCTGCAAGCTTGGAATCCTTGACCACCAGGAGACCAGACACTCCCTTTTCGTGCATGTATGCAATCGCCTCTTTGACCGTCTGATCTGGGGAGACAGTATACGGCTTTTCTATTATGACGCTTGCCGAACGCTTTACTTTGAGGACTTCTTCCACCTCTTCCCGGATCGTTAGGAACCTGTGGATTATTCCAATGCCACCCTCCTGGGCCAATGTAATTGCCATGGCAGACTCGGTCACAGTATCCATGTTTGCCGAAATTAGCGGGATATTTAGCGAGATGTTTTTTGAGAGCTTTGTTTTCAGATCGGTCTGGGCCCTTGTGGTGATGTTTGAGTATTTTGGTACGAGGAGAACGTCGTCAAAAGTGAATCCTTCTTTTATTTCCAAACCTTCTAAAGGAGATTTCCATTGTGTTATAAGC
>SBBK01000037.1 GCA_005240025.1 archaeon | reverse complement strand
GGCAAGGATAGCAAAGCTAAAGCCGGGCAAATCAATTTACTGACCTTTTCTACCAAAAACTTTTTTGAAAAATCCACCTTTGCCTTCCCGTATTATTTTCTTCTCGCCAAACCTTTTTGCGCGAATCGATGTTAGCCTGATGCACCGGTGTTCCTCTGGTAACCTGTGTTCTGCACAAAACTGGTCCCTGCAGTAGTTGCATTCAAAGGGAAGATCCGTCTCGTTTCCGCAGTATGTGCAGTTTACTATTTTCACAGGTAATTTTTGATGAAAACCTGTAATAAATTATCGGGGCAGACAAAAAACATAAAGCAACGACTCAAACCAGCAAGATTCATGCTAAAAGACAAAATCACAGTAATCACCGGTGCAAGCAGCGGGATTGGCGAGGCAACTGCACTGGCACTATCAAAAGCTGGGGCCAAGGTAGCCCTCGGTGCACGACGCACGGATAGACTGGAATCACTAAAGAATCAAATTACAAAAAACGGCGGGGATGCATTTGTGCAAAAACTGGATGTTACAAAAAAATCTGACTGCGACTCTTTTGTTGAAGCCGTTGTGAAAAAATGGGGCGCAGTGGACATCCTAGTCAACAACGCAGGTCTAATGCCACTGAGTTTTTTCAAAAATCTAAAGGTCAGCGAATGGGATCAGATGATTGACGTCAACATAAAGGGTGTGTTGTACTGTACTGCTGCAGCCATATCTCACATGCTTGCCAAAAAATCTGGTCACATAGTCAACATTTCATCTGTGGCTGGCCGCGTCGTCTTTCCAGCGGGGTCTGTATACTGTGCGACAAAACACGCCGTTGCCGCATTTAGTGAGGGGCTGCGACAGGAGTTTAGCGTGCGCTCCAACATCAGGGTGACGTGTATTGAGCCAGGCGTTGTTGCAACCGAGCTTACAAACACCATCACCGACGATGCACTAAAATCGTTTGTGGAATATGCAAAAAAGATGGAAGCGCTGCGGGCAGAAGACATTGCAAATGCTATCCTGTATGCGGTCGAGTCCCCCTCACACGTAAACGTAAATGAGATACTGATCAGGCCTACAACCCAAGAACGCTGATGCAAAAACACATTCTTATCCTGGGCGGGGGGTTTGGGGGACTTGCAGCAGCAAACGAGCTCCGCTCAAATCTATCTGCCGATGTCAAAATTACTGTAATTGACAAAAAAGACTATTTCATGATGGACCTGGTCAAGCTCTGGATAATAAAAGGAACAAGAAAGTTTGAGACATCAAAACGGCCCCTGCAAACCATTACAAAAAAGGGGATCGAGTTTGTAAACGAGCAGGTAGTTGCCATTGATCCAAAACAAAGAAAAGTAAAGACTGCCTCTGGGGAGTTTTCCTGCGATTTTCTGATAATTGCAATGGGCGTTGAGCTAGGGCCTGAGAAAATCCCCGGTCTGAATGGAAACTGCCTCGTTTTGTATGATTTAGAGGACGGCCCAAAAATCCGGAACGAAATCCTAAAAATCAAGTCGGGCAAAATTGCCTTTGCTATAACGGGCATGCCATACAAGTGCCCACCAGCGCCATTTGAGGCAGCACTAATTATTGACTCAATGCTGAAAGGACAAAAAGTCAGAGAGGAAATTGAGATTGATTTTTACAGTCCAGCACCAATAACGCTTCCTGCAGCAGGGCCCGAAGTAAGCAAGCAACTCTTGGATATACTGGAACAACAAAATATCAAGTTCCACGGTAACTGCAAAACCATACTTGTTGAAAAAAATCAACTCAAATTTGAGGATGGTACTAGTGCAAAATTCGACTTGTTAATAGCCATTCCTCCACACAGGGCGCCAAAAACAGTTTACGAGTGTGGCCTGGCACAGGAAGGGGCTTACATACCAGTAAAGCGGGACTGCAAAACCGGTTACGACAAAGTTTACGCCATAGGTGATGTCACCACAATGATGGTCACGGACAAGATAGCAGTGCCCAAGGCGGGAATTTTTGCAGAGGGGCAAGGAATAGCGGTGGCGCGTGACATCATATCACAAATCAAAAAAGGACAAGACGCACCAATTTTTGACGGGAGGGGCGGCTGTTTTGTTGAGATGGGTAACACTGCGGGTTATGTCTATGTGGACATGTTTGCGGACCCAAATCCAATAACACGACTTGACAAACCAACACAAGAACATCTGGTGGAAAAAGAAAAGTTTGAAAAAGAGAGACTCGAAAAATGGTTATGATTCCGTTTTTTTGTCTTTTGAGATGTGTTCCATTAATGCCTTGAGATCCCCGTGAATATCATTACTTTTTGCCATGTCTAGTTTTTCGGGAATGCTTTTTTTGAAATCTTCTGCTTCCAGCTCGACTCTTAGCTTTTCTTTGCAGTCTATGTGATCTTGGTTTGTTGCAGAAATCTTGTGGCAAATCGAGCAGATCATCACTGTTCTGTATAGGAACCGACGATTTAATAATTTCACGATTCGTCCACACCATGGGGGGCCGTCGTCTAGTTTGGCTATGATGCTAGCCTGGGGTGCTAGAGGTCGTGGGTTCAAATCCCACCGGTCCCACCATCTTGGATCTGACCATCAATATACCGAAGCCCTTTGGGCCCACTACTCTGAGTAGCGAAACCTTGTTTTTCAAACACTTTGTGATAATTTTCTTAAATCAATTTACAGTTTGTTGGAGGTTTCTTCTATTTCTTTTAAAAAGCATGTATCTAGTCTACCTAGTTTCGATACCATCTGACAGAAAAAAAGTTGGGAAGGTTTCGCACTAAGAAGGAGGTTCCGGACTTCGATCCTATGTTATTATGTTATCGCAATCATGAGAATTTGTTACATGACATATCCAATTTGATCATTTGGAGGGTTTGACCTAAATAATAAATCCCTTAGGTTGGAATTAAGTTTAACTCAAAATCTCTGAATCCAAAACAATTTCAAAGTCTGTTTCTGAGGCAAATCTGAGCGTAAACTCGGGCGTAAATTGGGCAAAATTGTACTAGTTGGAATTGTGATTGCGGCCGTAATTTGGAAGTCACATCAAAGAGAAAAACATTCAGAGAATACAAAATCTGCTCATGAATGAGTTTTACATGCACTACAATACCCAAACAACTCAAAGCTGCTCTTTACTATTTGATATTTGGATTTTCTAGCAGCCCTTACTTGGATTTCTTTTAGGTCTTCATCAACATCCTCTATTTTGCCACATTTCATGCAAATCAGGTTAATGTGCTCATCAGTGTGACCATCAAAGCGAGCCTCACCGCCAATCTCTATTTGTTTTACAAGCTGTTTCTGTCTTAGCAGATCAAGTGTTTTGTATACTGTTGAGAGGCTCACCATCGGGTATTTTTTTTTGATAACGTTGTGGATCTGTTCTGCGCTTGGGTGTTCTTCTGTGCTTAGCACATAATCCACTATGGCTATTCGCTGTGGCGTGATTCGAAATCCTTCTTCTCGAAGATTGGTGACAATTTGCTCCAGTTGCATAATGAGATCTAGTTCGATTAAATATTTAATATTTATTATTATTTGAGAGTATCTCTTAATTAATAACAATTCTTAAATAGGAATACTTCCTATTAGGAGACATGACTGGAATAAATATAGGCATT
>SBBK01000016.1 GCA_005240025.1 archaeon | reverse complement strand
TCTGTGCCCTCGATTACAACAATCACAGGTTGTATTGATATGGTAGAAGTAATTAATCCTACCAAAATTTATAACCAAATTAGCGAGATCATACAAAATGGGCATCATACGATACATGGCAAAAGAGATGGCAAAAGAAATCGGCAATAAATCCCGCGAGTTTTACGAGTTTGTGCTTCCTCCAGTAGACATGTACCTTTCTGAGGATTCGCTGACTGTGATAGTTGACCTTCCCGGATTTGACAAAAAAGACATCAGGCTGAGCCTGTACAAAAATATTCTATCAATACGTGCAGAAAAGCAGGAGCCAGAAAAGGACAATGTCATCTGCAGGCAGCGCCCCAATGCAATCGATAAAAAAATTCCACTTCCAGCCGAGATAATGGAGGAGTCTGCCATCTCGGCAAAATTTTCCCAGGGTGTCCTAACTGTAAAGATTCCAATACACAAAGAGGGAAAGCAGATATCAATAGAATAGTTAGCGTTTTCTAAAGGCAGCAAAAATTGCCATGACTACAAATGAGCCTACCATGCCAGAAATACCGGCTGCCTCATTTGATGAATACAATATCGCAGAACCGATAAAAATTGCCGAAGAAAGGATGCTTCCAGCAATCAGTGTGTTGCTTTTGGGTCTTGGATTAAGCTGAAGTGTTCTGTTGTCGTCTAGAAATTTTTTCAACTCAGGCGCAATCGAAATTGTGGCATCCAAAGACTTGGCAAACCTCGTAAGAGAGTACTTGAGTTCCTCGATATATGCGTCCTTGATGAGGTGTTCCTCCTCTAGAATTTTTTTGAGTATTTTGACGAATTTGAAATCGACCTTGTGTGCATTGTATATTCCCTCAATGATTGAGCTCATCCTGATGTATAGGGCGAGGTTTTTTGGTAGCAAAAACGGGAATCTGGACATGGTTTTGTTTGCAAGCTCAAGCAATGCGCGAACCTCCATTTCATCTGGCTTTCTTCCGTGCATTGCACGAATTGAGAGATCGATTCCATGCTCTATTACAGAGCGGTTAAAGTCTGGCGTCAGCATCCCAAGATCATTCATTGCATTAACTGTTCTGGCCGGGTCTTTTTCTACAAGGGCCAAATACAGCCTCACAAGACGCAGTCGCGTTTCCTGGTCGATTCGTCCAACCATGCCAAAGTCATAAAGAATCAGAGAGCCATCGTCTGCAATCGAGATGTTTCCTGGGTGTGGGTCCGCATGAAATATTGAATCGCGCAAAAGCATCGTAAAGAAGACTTTGTGGACGTCGATTACGATTTTTTGCCTATCAAGGCCTTTTTTGTCCAGATCCTCGATGTTTGTTATCTTGATTCCCGGAATGTATTCCATGGTAAGGACATTTTTTGAGGTGTGATCGTCGTATACCTGTGGTATGATGACATTATCGTATCTCTCAAGATTTGACCTGATTTTCTTCAGGTTTGCGGATTCACTGGTATAATCCAGCTCCTCGTGTATTGTTTCTATGAATTGTGCAAGCATGAAACGCACCGATAATCTCAGGTTTGGATCAACGAATCGCATTGCAATTGGCAGGACTTTTTTTAGAACCTTGATGTCCTGGTCAACTGTTTGTTCTATTTGCGGCCTTTTTACCTTGACTACTACTTGCTTGTCTTGGATTTTTGCCAAATAGACTTGGCCAAGGGATGCACCTGAAATGGGATTTGTGTCAATTGACGTAAATGCCTGGTTTATTGGCCCAAGATCACCTTCGATTATTGACCTTACCTGCTCAAACGGCGCTGCTGGAACATCGTCCTGTAGTTTTGCAAGCTCCTCCATGTATGGTTGGGGCAGGATGTCTGCCCTTGAGGAAAGCCACTGACCAAGCTTGATGTAGACTGGTCCAAGGGACACAAATGTGTTGAGTACTTTGCGGGCGTTTTTTCGAAGTTTTTCACAGTCTACGTTTTTGCCCTCGTTTTTTACCCATTCTCTTCTGTCTTTTCGCAGTGAGATGATCAGTGGTAGTAACTTGATGAGGACACCAGTTGTTCTTGCGATTGTGATGATGGGTACCTCCCTTACTTGCCTTTGGCCGATTTTGCCAGTTTGTATCCCAGATAGCCGATAGCAAGAGACGACATAAGGCCTGCAGCAGCACATAGCTGAACGTCTTTTTTTGTCTTGTTGCTTTTGTTGTAGAGATGGAATGCTACTTTGGCACCGCCCGCTACCGCACCGGTCAGACCGACCAGAACTTCGGGTGCATCACAGAGAAGATGGCCCATTGGGTTTTTGAGTGGGTCAACTCGATCCATGTGAACTAGGAACTTGTCATCATATTCACGAATGTGCAGGTTTCCATAACGGTATTGCCTTTTTGCTCCGTTCTTGTGTCCAAGTCTGGTTTCTTTTGCATGCTTTAGCATAAAGGGCCTTACTTCCTTTGGGACTTCGATTTCATCACAGGTCATGATCGGTGATTGTTTGCATCCGATATAATTCTAGTGGGTTAGCTTGGGATCGGTTTTTCTCTTCTTCTTTTTTTGAGGACGAATATTCCTATTGCTATGACTACTGCTATACCAACCATTACCGGCGTGTAGTCAGAGATCGCCGGGACCGGTTTTTTACTTACATCCTTGAGAACAACCGTAGCATCCTCGGTTATGATGTGTTCATTTCTGAGGTCATCTTTGTATCGGAGTGCTATTCTTATTTCGTGGTCTCCATATTTTGGCTCGCCGTCAAATTCTACTGGAATGTTAAATGGTACTGGTGAGTCGGTTTCCACTTCATCAACAAACTGGGTTGTCTTTTTTATGTTAGAAGCTCCCAGTGGTTCCAGAGTAACAAATGCAAACAAGGCATCTGCATTTCCTTCATTGATTATTTCTCCAATGATTGTCTGTTTTTCTGAAAGCTCAATTGCTCGTATGTTGTAAATTTTCGCATCAATTAGGCCATTGATATAAAAGTCAACTGTCCTGGTATCAACTATTTTGTCTCCATGTGCATTGAAATATGTAACTTGCATTGGTGTGTGCAAAGTTTCTGTGCGGATGTTTTCTGGTATGTATACTTGGAATGAGAATTTTTTTATCGAGGCGGGTTCGATTGTTCCAATGTCCCACTCGTTCTGATCAAACACGACGTTTTCTACATTTGTGATTGGTGTGGCAGTTGAGGTAACTGATGTCTGGGTGTTTTGTAGGATGATTTTGACGTTTGATAGATGTGCTGTTCCAAAGTTTGTAATCTCGACCGTTACATGATTGTTCCTAAGCGATGTCAAAAATGGATTGTTTGCCTTTAGGTTCATCACGCTTTCTCCTGTCACCTTGAATTTGAAATCAAAAAAGGCATCTCTCTGGCCAGACTCTCTGAGTCTCGAATAGTCAACTTTGATGGTGCCAGGATATTGCTGAATTTTGGTGTGCGTGTCCAAGTCTACAAAAAACGTAAGTGAGAAGTGTTTTCCTGCCACTGCCTCTGCATCGCTGTCTGCCAAGATCAATGCGCCCTTGCCATCTGCCGGAGTAAAACCAAGCGGCATGAGAAGCTGGCCCTTTATTCCGGTGATGTCCTGTGAGCCCACATTGGCAAAAACTACAGTGAACGGGACATTTTTGTCGCCTGGCGTCACTTCAATTTTTTCATTCAGTCTGCCAAAATACGCATCAAGGAATTTGACGTCGGCAAAATTCCTCTCAAAAGGCGAGTCTCCTGCACCTAGCTGCCCGTATACTTCGTGCAATCCTGACACAGAAAATAAGACTATTGTAAAACCAATTATTGCGAGTGTTTTTGTCATATTGTGATCTCCATTTTGTGGGGCTGATCCTCGCCCTCAAAGGCACGTCCGTCCTTGATAGTGATAACTCGGTCCACATCACCAAATTGGTGTCGATCGTGTGTTACTACGAGGAATGTTTGATTCAGTTTTTTTGCCATAGATTTCATGAGTTGAATTATGGTTTCTGCTGTTACAGAATCCAAGTTTCCTGTCGGTTCATCCGCCAGCACAATTGTTGGTTTGTTGACAAGGCCCCTTGCTATTGCTGCCCTCTGGGCCTGCCCCCCAGAGATCTTGTTTGAGCGCTTGTTCATTTGGCTTTCCAGTCCTACTGCCCTTAGAAGAGTTGCTGCCTCCTGTGCTGCATTATGTCTTTGTTGAATGCTTTGTGGCAGCATTACATTTTCCAAAACAGTCAGATCTGCCAGTAAATTTGAAAACTGGAAGATAAAACCGAGCTTTAAATTTCTAAATGATGAGACTTGATTGTCGGATAGACTCGTGGTGTTTGTTCCGTCTATTATGATCTGACCACTTGAGGGTTTGTCCAGCAAACCAATCATGTTGAGCAGTGTTGATTTACCTGAACCTGAGCTGCCAACCACCAGCAAAAACTCTCCTCTCTTGACAGAGAAAGATACATTCACTAACGCATTGACCTTTGTGTCACCCTGCCCGTAGGTCTTTGTGACGTTTTTTACCTCAAGTACGGTATCAGACATATCGCATTGCCTCCACTGGTTGTAGTTTTGTCGCCTTGAATGCTGGATAAATTGATGCTGCAACCGCAAGTGCAAATGCGGTCAGGGCAGTTTGCGCGATTTTTGGCCAGTCATAGCTTACCTGAAGAGGAAGGCTTCCCTGGAAGGTCATTTTTGTCTCTTTTGCGTAAAAAGTGTAGGAAAGGCCCATAGCGGTTCCCACACTTGCGCCTATTGCACCGATTATCATACCCTGAATTATAAACAACACCAGAATGTCCTTGCGCCTAGCTCCAATTGCACGCATGATTCCGACCTCACGTGTCTTGCTTGAGACCAGCATCATCTGGATGGTAACGACTGCAAACGCAGAAGACATCATTCCAAAGTATCCAATCATGTTTATCATTGCTATACCAGATCTGAATCCACGTAAGGCGTCTTCTGCGGACTCTTCGATTGTTTCCGCTCTGAAATCGTCATTTGGAAAGGTTTGCAAAAAATATTCTTTTACATTGTCTGCTTGCTTTGGATCGTTTAGCCTGACCAAAACCTGGCCAGTTTCTCCCTCTCTGGATAACATATCACGCAAAGTATCAATGTGGACAATGACGCTGGTATCAAGTCCCTGTCCGCCTGGTGACGATACAATTCCGGTAACAAGAAAGCGACGGATCTGATCTTGGCCATGCCTATCAATTACTTTGAGCTCGAGGCTCTCTCCGATTCTGATGTCTCCAAGATCTCTGGCAACAGACGATCCAACCACAAGCGAGTTTCTGGAAAAGACATACTGGCCATCGGTTACTGTTTCATGCACGGTCGAGACCCTCGGATCACGGAATGGATCTACACCCACAATTGGGACTCGAAACTCCTCGATTAGCTTGCCGTGTTTTGTTACATTGATGGATGCGGAGGATTCTACCCTTGCAGCGGCAGCTTCTACTGATGGAATTCGCTCAAACCAGTTTACCAAGAAAATATCGGATTTTGTGATAAAGCTTTCCTTGTCGGTTATTCTGACATCACCAAATCTGTAGCTTGAGAGGTCTCTAACTATTGCGTCGTAGAGTCCTTGGAATATTACAAAATTTACGTGAATTACCAGGATTCCAATGGATACTGCTAGGACTGCACCAATCAGACTACCCTTTTTGTTTGTAAGCATTCGTTTGGCAAGATGAACTCGATAATCCACAATATAATTAGAATAGTCTGATATTTAATGTATAATCTAGAAATTATGCTCAGTTAAGACATTTTTACCGTAAAACAGTATTCTTTAATAGGAAAACAATGCAGTAAGACATCAAATTGGACAAATTAGATCTAAAGATACTAAGCAACTTGCTTGACAACTGTAGGGAATCAGACAGGCAGATTGGCAGCAAAATTGGGATTTCAGGTTCGGCAGTAAGAACAAGAATTGAGAAAATGATTCGGAGCGGCATAATTGAAAACTTTG
>SBBK01000204.1 GCA_005240025.1 archaeon | reverse complement strand
GACCCGTATCTAGCGTAAGCAATCTTGATTTGGCATCTGTGTGAGATACCTGAAGAGATTTTTGTACAATTTCTGTAACTGGCAGTCCAATTATGATGAGTGGTGTCGTACCAGCAAGTCCGAAAATGGGGTTTTAGGTAGGCTCATTCTGATTCTATAATTACAGGTTTTTCTGAAGCCTTTTCCATCACGCGTCTGGCAAGCGACATGTCCAGTTTGATCAAGTGCTTTACTATCTCGTTTTCCCTGTCGAGCTTGTACAATGTGGTGCGACCGATTTTTCTTGTCTCCTGTACAGCGCCGGACTTTTCAAGCTCTGCCAAGTACTTAAAGAGGGCAACTCTGCCCATCTCCATTCTATTTACAATCTCGTTTTTTGAATAGTCTGAAAGCGGGTTGTCCAGAAAGCACATTATCCTCAGGACTGGTGAGGATCAAAGAAATTTCAGCAAGAGAGTCTCGTTTTGCTTGTATTTCATAAATACAAACTACTCAATAAGTTCGGCAATGATGTTCTTTACTCTGCTGTGAGCATCTTTGTTTATTTTTCCGATATTCATCCTGACGAGCTTCTTGCTCACACTGAATATTCTATCTACCTTGATGCTGCTGTCAACAATCAGCCTTCCGCTTTCCAGATCCCTGTTTGACACCACAATAGAATAATCCTTTGACTTCAAGTTGGTGGTAAGTGGAACCGCTATAAAGTCCTCGAATTTCCTGTTGTACTCGTTATTTGACACGACCAGCGCAGGCCTTACCCTGGAACTTTTCAGGTCTGAAAAAGGAAACGATAGTAGAACTATATCCCTTTGCGAAACCAGTTGTCATCACCTTTTGAGGTACTGATTCCAGATCTCGTCGCTCTTGTTCTGCCACAGCTTGCGGAGCGAGCGTTCCGAGAGAGACTGTACGTCCCTGAACTCGTCTTTGAACTTCGCTGCCACCATTTCAGGCTTTTCCAGAATTATCTTTCCGCCCTTTCTGATAAGAAGAATCTCGTCGCCCTTCCTTATGCCGATCTCCCTCTGTACATCGGAAGGAAGTGTGATCTGCCCCTTTGCAGAGACCTTTATCGACCTGAACTTTAGCTCCTCCGTGGCTGCTTTCATAAGTAAAGTAAGAATTTTCTTACTTATAAATGCGATGCATTCTGCCAGTTAAAATGAGGGTTGGGATAATTCCCTGCCTAATTTTGATCATCGTACCAAATCAATTTGATGAAAAACGCTAAAGGATCTCCACACTGGATTGTCATTGTCCAGATGCATTCCAAGAAATGGAGACCCAGCAACAACATTCAACCCACGTACAGTTGGGACATTCTTTTGGGGATTTGCTATTTTTACATTCTGATGGCATACAGCCGCAATCAGCGCATTTTATTTCCATACCATATCATTTAGTAGAGATGAGCATCTTTCCAAGCGTATTTAGGATTATCTTTGAACGACCCCGTTCGAGTTTTTCTACATCAACCAGGCCAAGCTGAACTAGCCCTTTTGATTCAACATTTCCCTGAATGTGGTAACTCAAAAGAGGTTTTCCAAAATCAGTAATTTTGGTAATCTCTTCTAGGCTTTCGATTGAGCCCCCGGACCCATCTATTGCCTGCAGAATCTTGATCTTTGCCTCAGAGACAATCTCACTGTAGCTGAGCTTCAAAATTGGCAACACCATTGGTTTTCCTTCCGCATCAGTTCCAAATGCCGTGAGCCCATTCACAAATGCGCATGAAAGTGCGGCACAGCCTATCATTTTGTCTCCCGCACTAACATTTATGAGGATCTGCTCAAACTGACCCGCTTCTTTTTTCAGTACATCGGCCACATGTTCCATCGCACTTCGGATAACATCGGGTTTCGTTATTATTCTCAGAGATATTGGTATGCCAAGCGTGGTTCTGAGATTTCGAGCAAACTCGTCTGCATTCTCTTTGTCTTCCCGGTAATGAAACAGCACAAGCCTGTGTATTGGAAAGTTTCTAATCCCCGCCAAGATCCCGTCACGGTCCTCATCAAATGTTGCAATTTGGATGGTTTGTTGCACCATTGTGTTATTAGATATGCCCGGTACTAAAGTATTAAGTTGAACTGTTCAATTTCAACTTGAGTCACATCTTTCCATTAACGGTTCAAGAAAAAATCAAGATCTGGAAAAATGCTTAATAGATTTCAAGAAGCGTCGTGTTCAATGAATCAAAAGCAAAGGCTGCTAGCAATATTTGCGATTTTGCCAATACTGGTAATTTCGACAGCACATATTGCGGCAGCACAAACAGCAGACAAAGAACCCGGCTCTGTTCTAAAACTTTCACGGGAAAGCGTTCCTGCGACCATACCGATGCACAAGGGATGGTTTGAAGGCAAGCCCGTCTACTACATCATAACAGACTCTAGCGACAAAAAGCACGCCTCCGCCATATCAAAGGCTCAAAAATGGAAGGTAGAAGTCGCACCACCACTTGCCAAGACACCAAAAGACTCGCTTGATGCAGTCTACATGTTCACAAACGGCAAAAAGGGCGCTGGAATTCACGGTTTCCAGGACGAGGTATTCACAAGCACTCCTGCGCAGGCAGACAAATACACTGCGATTCGCTCAGTAGTACACGTCACGTGGAAGGACACATCAAAGGTAACTGAACTTGATTCGGTAGAAAAGATACTGGATGCAAAAAAAAGCGGACTGGTGACACTCCAAGCACTCAACGTTGTTCTAAACATGCCACAAATTGTGTGGCCCGATGGGCAGATGCAAGTAAGAGAAGACAAGGCTATTTCCGATGGCATGCCATACGTTGGAGGCCAGGTCACGGAAATTGACACAAAGAAAATGAAAGTCACCTTTGTGGCACACCGCGGGTGGGGCCCGGACGGGCGAACCATTTACTATATTGTAACCGATGCGACGCCAACAGATCCTGCAAAGATGATGGGAGTCATTGATGCGCCAACACTTGCGTCAACCCTCAGGAGTCCTGCGGCAGTCGATCTGTTCCAGTTTATGAATGGAGTAGAAGGCTCAGGCCCAATGGGATTCCAGGCAGGAATTGCAGCATCTGCGCCCGGTGACAAGAACTATTCTCCATTATGGAGGATTTCCATGATAATGTGGAAAGATCCGTCAGGAGCAAGGATACTGGAGACGACAGGCGACATCAATGCAATCAAGTCAGCTGGACTGATCGATGTTTCATTGGCAAGACCGATGGACAAAGACCATGTGGTAAACTGTCCGTTCATCAATCCGTTCCAGTAAAACGGATTTTTCCTTTCTTTTTCATACCTGGTTTGACAGTTCAAGAAAAAACCGCTCAATCTGGACAAATTCTTTAATATTTTCCAGACGGGCTCTGTGTGTTGAATTACCGATACGTGGCAGCGATTGCAGGCGGCATAGTGACAGGAATAGTTTTGGGGCTTTACGCCTACCAGCAGCCAGATCCCACAAACACCATGGAAACCGGTACAAAACTGGCCACAGACCAAATCCGGATTACAAATGGAATCAGGCACATCATACCGCTAGACGAGATCAAAAGCGGCGGCCCGCCAAAGGACGGCATCCCGTCAATTGACAGCCCCAGGTTTGTCAATGACGCAGGATTTGTCTCAGATGATGATCTGGTGATTGGGCTGAGCATTAATGGGCAATCACGCGCATATCCCCTGTCCATTTTGGTATGGCATGAAATAGTAAATGACAAAATAGGCAATACGCCAGTAGCCGTAACATATTGCCCGTTGTGTTTTACCACGCAGGTATTTGACAGAACCATAAACGAAAAAGAAACAGAGTTTGGAACATCGGGAAAACTCTACAACAGCAATCTGGTAATGTATGACAGAAATACAGATTCCATGTGGAGTCAGGCCCTGGGACAGGCAATTGTTGGCGAGCTGACAGGATACGAGCTGAAAAGAATTCCGTTTGATCTGGCAAAATGGTCAGACTGGAAGAAACTAAACCCCGATACCGTGGTGCTGTCTACAGATACAGGCCATTCAAGACCTTACGGTTCTGATCCGTACGGCGACTATTACACTGATTCGCGAGTAATATTTCCAGTCAAAAACTCGGATGACAGGATGCATCCAAAGGAGATAATCCTGGGATTTGACCACAACAAGTCATACAAAGCCTACAGGCTTTCAGATGTCCAGTCGCAGAAGATTGTCAACGATACCATAAATGGGAAAAATCTCGTTCTTGTGTCAGTGGCTCCGTATCTGGTGCGCGCATTTGATAGTATGGTGGATGGCCAGGTTCTGGAATTCACATTAAACGAAAACACAATGACAGACAGACAAACAGGCTCAAAATGGAGCCCTGATGGTGTGGCAATGTCTGGACCCCTGCAAGGAAAACATCTTGACAGAATATCGTTCAATCCCGGATTTTGGTTTGAGTGGGTCGCATTTCATCCTGGTACCGAGGCCTATGAACCTGAAGCCGATAACTAAATCCGTAATGTTTGGGACGATAACGGTTCTTGCCTATCTTGGCATTGTAGTGATCACAACCCCCGCGCTGGATCCGCTCAGTGCAGTGTCTGCTGCAATTCAGCTAAATTCACCAATCATCACAGGCATGGGAATAGGCGTTGGAGTACAGTCGTTTCTTTCCGATTATTCAAAGAAATTCGGCTGCAGCCTTGCAATGAAGCGAAGAACCGCAGGCGGAAATTCGGGCAGCACGGCAGTTGCATCGTTTTTCTCGTTTTTTTCTCTGATACCGCTTGGGTGCTGTGGCTGGTGGCTGTACGCAATATCGTTTCTGCCAAGCATTTTTGGTACCGGGGTGTCTGCGGTCCTGATTAATTACAGTCAGCCACTATCCTATGCAGGGCTTGGAATAACCTTTGGATTCAATCTGGTGACATATCACAAAATAAGACAAAAGAAAAAACAGATCAGGCCTGGCTAAAAACATGAAACGGCGAAAACGGCAGAACGGCAGACTTCGTTTCTGCACATCACATTTAGCGACGGCTGCGCCAGGATTTTCTGCATGAGTCATGTGACCGTAAAAATCGTCATGCGCCAGCAGCATCTTCACAGACCATGTAGAGAGATCTGGTGAGAAGGCATTATTTCATGGAGTAAACATAAGATGCGCCGTCTTTTCTTCGTTTTGCTTTTTTCCTCTTTTCGAGAACTTGAAGTTGCCTTCTGGTCCATGAAGTAGAATATCGATATCTTTCCTTTACAACCTTGGCAATTTCATTGAAACTCATTTCTTTACCTCGCTCATACCCTCAGCCCGTACTCGTCCGCCTTTGATTTAAATTCCTCCCATCTCGGGAATTCTTCAATTTTCTGCTTTCCCTCACTGTTGAAGTAGTCGTAGATGGAGTTGACAAGTTCTCTTACACCGTGCCTTTCTGCTATGTTCATCAGGTGCTCTCTTTTGGCCTTCTTTTCGTTTTTCTTCCATACCAGCAATACCGGCAGCATGGTTCGCTGTGACATCGGTATCAGAAACGAGTGTGTTATTGTATCTTCCAGACCAAGCTCTTTTTCCCTTGGAGAATAGAAATGATATGAAATCATCATGAACAGTGGGATACCGAATCTACCGAATGCTGAAGGTCCGGTAAGATGGAAATCATTTTCATTTCCTTTTTTAGTGTCGCTTTCAATTATGAATTCGTCGTTTTTTTCCCACAGTATCACCGAGTTCCGGCTGAATTCTTTGGCAATCTTTTGATTCATGTAATGTCTGAATTCGATTACAAAGTTTTTCAGAGTTTCAAATCTTTGGGAGAGCACATATCCTGATTCTCCCTTTTGCATCATCCCTACGCGCTTTAGCTTAAGAAATACCCGCGCAACCGATGGCTCTGAAATATTGGAATGCGCCCGAATTTCTTTTCTGGTGCAGAGATTTAGAGAGCATATTGCGGAAAGCACCTCCAGGCTTGATCCTGAGAGATATTTGTGGAATGGGATGTGTCGGGATTCCAGAACCATGTCCCTGAAGAGCGAAGCGTGTTTTGAGTCAGATAATGCTATTTCCTTTGGCAGTCCCATTCGGTATTTTTTGATGAGCCCCTTTCTGTCTAGGGATGCAAGCGATCTCCTCGCCATGGACGGTATGAAGTTGGTCTTGTCACAGAGTTGGCTTACGCTCACGTTGCCCTCGACGCTTATCACTTCAAGTATTCTGATCTCGCTTTCGGCGAGGCTTAGCTTGCTCATCACCTTACACTTTGTATCAATATTGTTACATAGTATATAAGTATGTAACATATTTGATACAAAATATGGCAATCCAGCGAATCACACGCGTAAAGCAGTTCATGTCTGGACGGTATTTTTGGTACCGGGCTGCCTGCGGTCCGGATTACAGCCGGCCATCATTCTATACAGGACTTGGAATAACCTTTGGATTCAATCTGGTGCGTTTATAGTAATACCCTTTTTACAAGAAATTCCATAATTTTATATCATATGGTATAATACTAAATTTGTGGTCAGCATCATCAAATTCAGAAAGAGAAAAAACACGTATTTTTATCTGACACACCACAACAAGTCAAAGACACGGCGCAGGTATCTTGGGAAACACATACCTGCAAACATCGAGCAGCTAAAACAAGAATTCCTGCTAGAGTTTTACCGTCAAGACTGGCTGCCATTGTTGGAAAAAATTCAGCAGAATTTCATTCATTACCAAACCAAAAAACCCAGATCGGTCATAGAAGAAGAGGTCATGGATTTTTCAGTCACTTTTACGTATCACACAAACAAAATAGAAGGATCCACGCTGACAAGAATGGATACGGAAAGGCTCTTGCGTGATGGCATAACTCCGACCATGAAACCAAAATCCGACATGATAGAAGCAGAACAAGCGCAACAAGTTTTTTTTGAAATGCTAAAACATGAAAAGCCCATATCGCTGGATACAATACTGTACTGGCATGTCAAAATGTTCAACCAAACCAAGCTGGCAATTGCAGGCGAGATCAGAGATTATGACGACATAACAGTACGAAACAGCAAGGCAAAATTCCCCCCCGGCGATAATGTGTTTGAACTGTTGGTGGAGCTGTTCAAGTGGTACCGCAAGTCCACGGCAAAGACCAATCCTGTAGAGCTTGCGGCAATTGTCCACCATAGGCTGGTTTCAATCCACCCGTTTGGTGATGGTAATGGAAGGATATCTCGATTGCTCATGAATTGCATTCTTGATGAGTACAGATATCCAATGCTCAACATCGAGTATGCCCAAAAATACGCCTATTACAAGGCACTTGAGAGGGCCAACCTTGACAACAACGAAGCTCATTTTGTGAAATGGTTTGTGAGTTATTACATAAAACAAAACAAACGGTACATTTGACTCTGGTTCTGCGGGATCTGTAATTGACGAGACCTGGCAGGTGTTTGCGAGACTGGCATCAGGTCAATACATCGGCAAAACAGGCATTGACTTTCAAGTAGGGTTTACATGGTTTTTGAATCATGAAAGATAAGCATGTTGTCACGATAGTGCGACATTAGGGAGCGGTCTGCAGAAAGGGCGTATTTTTTGCCTTTCATAAAATAGTGCGCAAAACTAGAAAATAAGAGTTTCATGGTCCAAGTTTATTTTCCGGATTTGATATGGTGATTTTGTGTACGAGCCACTAAACGCCCTGAAGATCCTCCTAAAATGGTCCGCAGGCAGGGCAGTAGGCAGGCGAAGGCCCCTTGTTGCGGTGCTTGGTGTGACCCATTATTGCAATTATTACTGCCCAATGTGTCCGTATGGGGAGCCCGACAAGGAAGGACAGATCCAGCTGGAAAAAAAGCACGGCCTGTCTACCGCACAGTGGAAGACCGTCCTTGACAAGGTCTCAAAGAATTGTTTTTGGTGTATCTTTGAGGGAGGCGAGCCGACAAGCAGGCCCGACATTTTGGAACTAGTCAGGTACGCAAAATCCAAAGGAATGATGGTCACGCTAATCTCAAACGGTTCGCTTTTGCATGAGGTCGACCTCGATGAGCTCAAAAAACACGTCATGTTTGTGACATGCAGCATCGATTCGGTCTTTGAGGAATCGTACTGCAAGGTCAGGGGCGTGCCGCCCCCCATTTACCGCAAAGTAATGCAGAACCTGCAGCTTCTTGGCGAACATGACATCCCGCACACCTTCAACAGCGTCATAACAAAATGGAACGCAGACGAGTTCATAGACCAGTCGTACTTTGACAGGGCAGTTGAGTTGGGAGTCGACTCGGTCTCCATGACGTTTGCCGAGGACAGGTCAGATGTGAATTATTCTTGCCTGCCAGACAAAAAATCAATGTACCTTGTCTGCGAAAGCATTTTGGAGCGCATCAGAATCGGCAAGGCCCCGCAGATAATTATCCCGCCACAGTACTTTGAGCAAATCCTTACACATGGGAGGGCTTTATTTGACGAGTGCGGCGTCTGGAAGAGTGTCTTTGTGAACCCGAATGGGACTGTCCTGGTTCCCTGCTGGAAGTTCAACGCAAAAGAAAACACATACAACATTTTGGAAAAAAGCATCGACGAGATATGGGAGGCCCCCCAGTGGGAGACTGCCAGAAAGTGTCATGACTGCAAGGTTCTCTTCTGTATTTGGCCTGCGTCGCAACCCGTAACTACCATATGCAATCATTACGTCCGGACTATGATGAACCGATAGTATTTGCTCAGGACTGCGCCAGCAGTGTCTTAGTTCACTTTTGTTTAACAAATGGCCTTATCACAAGTGCAGCTGCCTTTGCCAGCACAACAAATGGCCAGACTAGTGAATATTTCATGGCATATTTGAGTAGCCGGTGTTTTCTCATCTGTTCTGCTATTGGTGGGCTGAATGAATAATAGATGTTTAAAATTTTTCCAAATGGTTTTTGGAATCGCGATTGCAAAACAACGTCGTCCCTGAACTCCCTTAGAAATATGACTGGCGGTTCCAGCTCTGAGCCATATGCGGCAGTGGCAATAAAGCAGCGACTTGCACCGCCGGTGCCTCCGCCAGGCGATGGCAGGCCCTCCCACCGGCTCCAGATGTCATCCAGAAATGCATGCCATGGATAGAATATCGGGTCGCGCGGAGATGCAAACGTTCCCATATCGCCACCTATTGTGTTGTGAACCGCCCCGTGAAAGTTTGCTCCCAGCGCCCTTCCCAGCTCATCGGAACTTTGGAACTGGTCCAGTGCCGTGTAGCCAAATATCGGAGAGCCCTGGGTTCCACCGGCGATTGTGGCCCAGGACGGAAGGGCAATTCCGGGGCTGTTTGTGCTCCTTTCAGGATGTGAAAATTCCGGCGGGATGGGCTCGATTGGGTTCCACGTTGGCAATGGAACGAACTGATTTTTTCCCTGACTGCGGAGGCTGTCTTCTAGCTTGCCGATGAAATTCCGGTGAAAGGCAAAAAAACGCTCTCCGCTCCCAGGACCGCTCATCCCGCCCGGACCATGCATCTGGTGCCATCCCCGGTGTTCATCAAGGACTGCATTGGTCACATGGTCTCGTATCAGATCAGCCAGTTCTGCTCGTTCTTGGGGTGTGAGAGAATCAAGTGCCCTGCGATGCATGTTTGAGGTTCTCGGCTTAATTTATAAGGATTCCTACCATCTCATGCTGATACCATTTGCAATTTTCAATTCTGTAGAACGGCGATCATTCCCGGAGAACACCTCTGCTAGTTTTTGATTATTGCGTTGACCCTGTCGTGGATTTGCGCCATGATGAGCTTGGCCTTTTCCCTGTTTTCGTAGGACTCGGCCCTGCTGTCCATGATTGCGTCGATTTCGTAGCTTTTGTCCACCAAAACCTGCGCCACGTGCTCATCAAGGGTCCCGTTTCCAATCAAATAATACGCAAAGACCGTGCTTTTTTGTCCTATTCTGTGGAGCCGGTCTTCGGCTTGGAGGTGGATTGCCGGACTCCAGTCAAGCTCGGCAAATATCACGTATTTTGCCCGGGTCAGGTTTATGCCGACGTTTCCTGCCCGGAGTCCTGCAATCATTAGCTTTGTGTGGCCGTCCTGGAACGAGTCGATTTGTTTTTGCCTTTCCGTGTCGATCTGGCCTCCGATGATGGAAGCAGGCCTGAACTCAGCAAGGCTCTGGTGCAAAAGGGAGTGGATTGTCTTGTGGTGGCAAAATACCACGACGCTTTCCTCGATTTCCATGATGTTTTTAACAAAATGGATAACGTGCGGGAGCTTGGCAACGCCTGCCACCTGTCTTTCGCTTTGAATTGCACGCCGGTATGCGGTCGAGGCATCAAATGCAGACTGGGCTACTTTTCTGTCATCTTCGAGCTTTTGCCAGATTTTCGCAAGCTCGGTGTTGTAGTAGTTGATGTCCGAATCAATTACCTCCTTGTATCGGACCTTTTCTTTTAGCTCGGTCAGAACGTCGGTTTTTTTACGCCGCAGCATCACGTGTTTTTGCAGCATGTGGCGGAGCGACTCGCGCTTGTTTTCAAGGACGATTGCCTTTCCCTTCTCGTTTACGTAACAGAAATACTCGCAAAATTCCTTAAATGTTCCAAGGAGGCCAGGCCTCAGGATATCAACGATTGGCCATATTTCTGAGCCGCGGTTGTATATCGGGGTGCCGGAAAGGCCGATTCTGTATTTGACCGATTCAATGGCTGCGAGTTTTTTTATTGCGTGGTATTTCTGGGTGGTTTTCGAGCGGAGGTTTTGCACCTCGTCGCAGATGATGGTCCTTGGGTTGAGCTTTGCCAGGTCAGGCCAGCGCTTGTACAGCAGCTCGTAGTTTATGATGTAAAAGTCGTATCTTCCAATTTCCTCGGATTTTCCAACCCGTATTATATTGGTGGACGGGGCGTGGCTGTCGAGCAGCCTTCCGTTTCTGCTTTTTTTCTTTAGGAACTTTTCTATTTCCCTTTGCCAGTTTTGCAGGGTTACAAGAGGCGCAATTATCAGTACCGGGAAGGCGTTTTTTTCCGATGCAATGTATGCCAATGACTGGATCGTTTTCCCAAGGCCCATCTCGTCTGCAAGGAGTGCATTGCCAGAGGATTTTATCAGAAAGTCGAGTCCCTCCCTTTGAAAATTATACAGCGTGCCCTTGAACTGTTTTGACGGGTTTGCGAGCCGGAGTTTTTCTGTCATTTTTGGCTTTTTTGGTTTTTGTTTTGCAGATGGGGGGAGTTTTCGCAGCCAGGTGTTTTTTGATAGAATCTCAAGTGGGTACCTGTCCATAATCCATTTTATGTGCTGGAGGTTTTTTGGCTCATCGGGCACTATTGCCTCAAACTCGCCGTCGCCATACCAGGCCTGTGGAATTATGCGAGATACCATTGCGACTGCGCGCTCGCCAGTAATCTTCCAGCTCCATGTGCCGGAAAACTTGTCCAAAACATATTCCAGTGTGCCAAAGGTCATGGTGTCAACTTCCGTAGGGGTAGTTTTTTCGGTTTATGAAT
>SBBK01000098.1 GCA_005240025.1 archaeon | reverse complement strand
TGTTATTTAAATCTAAACAAAATTAGTGGAAACTAAATTTGCTTTTTGACAATTATGGCAATTATAACACTGTTTTTTTTGGCCAATCATACCCTACGTTCATAGTTTTTGATTTGTAAGCTCTTGAGTGGACATTTTCAAATACGACGTATATCGAGGCCCCAACATTGGTATTTATGCCAGGGCAAACGACAGTTTTGTCTTTATTCCAAATGGTTTTGCACGCAGCAAGGCAGAAACACTGGCGTCATACCTAAAAGCCGAATATCTTTTCACTTCCGTTGCAGGCACCAGACTGATTGGAATCATGATGGCGGCAAACAACCATGGAATTCTGCTTCCAGGCACCTGTTCTGAATACGAGGTTCAGTATTTGAAAAAATCAACCGGCCTCAATGTCGGAGTTTTGGACATAAAGCACACCGCCCTGGGCAACATGATTGCTGTAAATGACAGAGGCGGAGTTGTATCGCCCAAAGTTCCAGTGGAATCCCTCAGGGAGATTCAGGATGTTCTTGGGATCGAGGTAATACAAAAAAAAATAGCCGGCTATCATCAGGCCGGTGTCATGGTTTGCGCAAACAGTGTTGGCGGCATAATTCATCCGGAAACTGACAGTGATGACATCAAGGCAGTTTCAGATGTTTTAAAGGTCAAAATCGAACCTGCTACCATCAACGGAGGAGTGCCATACATTTCGTCCGGAATTTTGACAAACAATAAGGCAGTTGTTGTCGGGGGTTTAACAAACGGGCCGGAAATAATGATGCTTACAAGAGCATTTACGGAATGAACAGAGATTTTGCATTGGTGAGCACAAAGTCAATGGATTTGTAGGTTTGAATGCCTTTACGCATGTCTTTTATTATTACCTGATTTCTAGAGTATTCGTCCGGGGCAATAATTAAAACAAAGATGGAGTCCTTGGCATTTTCCATTTGTTTTTTGAGCGGTCTGCCAGACAGGTCGATTTCCGTTCCAAGATTCATATCTCTCAGTCTGGATGCCATTTGGATTGCTGGTTTTTGCATTTCTTCGTTTGCATACAAAACTGAAATGAGTGTTGAGGAATCGTCACACTGTATGCCCTGGTTTTCCATGGACAAAACAATGCGCTCCACTCCACCTGCCACCCCTGTTGCACCAAGATCGTTTCTCCCAAATGCCTTTGGCAGGCTATCGTATCTTCCACCTCCTACCAGTGCACCAAAATTTGACGAAGCATCATATGCCTCAAAGACCACGCCCGAGTAATAGTCAAGGCCTCTGACTATGCCAAAATTTACTCTTGTGTTATCTACCTGGCGGCCCTTTAGAGATGAGAACAGTTGCTTCAGGTCTGCCCACGCCTCGATTTGCGAGACATCGAAGGCCTTTTCAACCTCGCGGGGCTGGCCGGCTATTTTTGAAAATTCCAGGACCTGTTCCAGCTTTTCTACAGAATAACCTTTTTGCTGGTATTCTTTTAGGATCACGTCCTTTTCCTTTTTTTGGACTTTGTCAATTGCCCTGAAAATGTCACCTATTAGTTTCGGGTCACTGGACTCAAATATTTTTGATACAACGCCCTCGACAAGTTTTCTGTGCGAGATGTCAATTACAATGTTTTTTAGATTTAGTTTTGAGAAAAACTTGCTGGTAAACTCGATTATTTCCGCATCCGCTTCCAGGCTTGGCTTGCCGTAAATTGCCAGATCCCATTGGTGAAAGTATCTGTACCTGCCCTTTTGCGGCTCGTCGTATCGCCAGACCCCTCCAAATGCGGCCATCTTTGCTGGCAGCCTGATTGATTTTTGCGATACAACATAACGCGTCAGCCCTATTGTAAAATCAAACCGCAGTGCTATTTCACGCTCTGCTTTGTCTTTGAAAAAATATATCTCGTCCCGGATCGTCGGACCGCTCTTTGCTTCTATTACTGAGACCAGCTCCAGTGGAGCAGGGTCCATGAATTTGAATCCAAACGTCTTGCATGTCTCCAGAAATTTTTGGCGCACATGTTCAATTTTTGATTGCTCGTTGCTTTCAAAGTCCTTCATTCCTCGAGGAAGATTCAACCTGGTGAGATTTTCTAATCAATGGATTTAGGTGTTGCTCTATGCTGGTGGATTTTTACTGGAATGTGATGACGTCCCTGATTTAGCTATTAATAATAGCGCTACTCCATTTTTGTTAATTGAGTTACAGGTATTTGGAACATGCAACAGATGCTTTCATCGAGGTGAATGCCTCCAGCCTGGAGGAGGCCTTTGTTATTGCTGGCAAATCCGTAGTTGAGACAATTTTAGACATGGACAAAGTCAGCGACGCCAAAGTGCGGCAGATAACGGTTTCTGGAAAGGATCTGAATTATCTGTTGTATAACTGGCTTGAGGAATTGATAATTTTGACAATAACTGAGGGCTTTGCGTCAAAGATAATTGAGGTAAAGCTGGAAAAAAATGCGGGCCACAAAATTGTCGCGACATTAAGGGGAGAAGACATCGATATTAAAAAACATCACTTCAAGGTGGAAATCAAATCCCCGACGTTTCACCAAATGGAGATAAAACAGAACGGTAGAATCCAGATGCGATACCTCCTGGACCTGTAAAAATTATAAGTTAATTTGGCAGCTATCAAACAATGGAAGACCCAGAAATAGAAAAAATAAAACAGAGAAGACTTGCCGAGATGCTCAAACAGCGGGCTGAGGCTGCTGCACAAAACCAGGTGGAGGTATCTGAGCTTGATTCAGCCAACTTTGACATGGTCATTTCGGGTGGATTGGTGCTGGTAGATTTTTGGGCAGAATGGTGCGGGCCATGCAGGCTCATGCATCCGGTTTTTGAGAGAATGGCAAAAAAATATCGCCACATCAGGTTTGCCAGACTGAATGTGGACAGATCTCAAGACATCGCGATGCGCTACGGGGTTCAGGCAATACCCACATTCATCATGTTCAAAAATGGCCAGCCGCAGGACAGGATGATGGGTGCTGTGGGAGAGCTAGGAATTCACAGGATAGCACAAAAATATCAAATGTAGCCGTACGACGAATCGTTTTTCCGTTGAATTTCCGCTATTTCGGCCAGTACCTTTTGTTCTTCGGCGGAGAGTCTGTGCGTGAATTTCTCGATCAGCTGCTTTGCCTCAGAAGAGTGGGGCAGCGAGTAAAAGACATCTTCCTCAAAGATGTGCCGTCCAATCATGACGTCCTGAATGGAACAGGCCACTTCCTGACCCTGTGTCGCAAATGCAATTGTCTTTTTCCCTTCCTGCAGTTGGTGAATGACGCCTATTTTTTTGCCGGTCTTGTTCATGATGGGCATTTTTTGTCTTGCCTTGCCCACATCGATACGTATTCCAAACACCGCCGGGCTGCTGTTTCTAAACACGTAGCCTTTCAGGAATGTGAATTTACATATAGGTGTCAGTTCCTCAAATATTGCGTTTTCTTCGTTTGCAGTGTCTTCATCTACCCACCGGGTGTAATTGTCAAGAAGGCTGTAGATTACTCTGTCATTGAAGATTTTGACATGTGTTATCTCGGATTCGTCCTGGGCGTCAGGTAGCATCCGCACATTAAACGCCAACACCACCCCAAGGTGCCTGTCGTTGTTTTTTATTACCCTGGCTTCCAGAACATCACGCCTGTTGATTGGGCCTATGTCTGCCTTTGACACAGGAATCTGCTGGCGCCTTAGCATCTCCGTTAGTGCCTCAAGGGATCCTATCGTATCACATTTCAGGATGACTCCGTTTGTTTGGGTATCGACGAAAACAGATTTCATTTCAGACTCGATTATTTTTTTAAACTCGTCCGCCTTCGATTCGTCACTTGTTACGTATACTGTACTGCCGGGAAGCACACCGTCAAGATCAGGTGAGGCTATTTTTATGCCTGCAGCTGCTTCGACGTGATCGACTGGTTTGAACTTGTCACGCGGATCGCGCATTTCATCAAGAGGTTTTGGTAAAAGCATTGCTTTTGGTTTTGTTACAATTACAGAATCACGCTTTGCCACTACGACGCTGTCTCCTTTTTTGATCCGGCCGTCAATCAGAATCATGTTTGCCGTAGTCCCAAGCCCCACCTCATCATTTACCTCAAGTATGATTCCACGGCTTGGTTTTTGCTCTTGCTCCAGTCTTTTTTTGAGGTATTGTTGCGTGAGGCCAACTAGAACAGTCAGGAGTTCCGGTATGCCCACCCCGGTCCTTGCGCTGACAGGTACAATTGAGACTTCTTTTGCAAAGTCTTTTACCCGGTAGAATACTTCTGACTGAAATCCAAGAATCGAAAGTGTTCCTACTACGTTGTAGATTTGTTCATCCAGCGTGGTCTGGATGAATTGATCCTGTTTTTTTATTGCAGCCGAGACATACGGAGTGTCCTGATTTCGCCATCCGGAGATCATGTCTATTTTGTTTAGTGCTATCACAAAAGGGACCTTTCTTGCCTGAAGGATTTTCAGGCTCTCGTTTGTTTGCGGTTGAAATCCGCGGTTTGTGTCAACCACCAGTATGGCAATATCTGCAGCCGAGCCGCCGCGCGTTCTGAGATTTGTAAATACCTCGTGCCCCGGTGTGTCAATTACCAAAAGTCCCGGAACCTCATCTTCTGATTTTGCGAGTTTTTCGTACAGATGCCCGCACATTTTTTTTATTGTTTCTGTGGGCAGAAAGCTTGCGCCTATGTGCTGTGTTATGCCCCCGGCCTCTCTTTCCTGGACTCCGGTTCCCCGGATTTTATCAAGTAACGATGTCTTACCTGAATCTACATGACCCAAAACGGCCACAATTGGTTGTCGGATTCGCAAGGCAGCTCACTGAAATACTACCCTCGCTTCCTTTTCAAAACTTTCCTTAGAATCTGATGCGTGTATGATATTATCAGAGATTCCAAGCCCAAAGTCGCCCCGGATCGAGCCCGGAGCTGCCTCGAATGATTTTGTCGCACCTACCAAAAGTCGTGTGGTGGCAACTGCATTGTTTCCTTCGATTACAGCAGCAACTACCGGGCCCGAGGCTATAAATGAGACCAGTTCACCAAAGAACGGTTTTGTGTTATGGACCGAGTAAAATTCTTCTGCCTGAGCTTTTGTAAAGGTGAACATTTTCAGCTTTAAAATTTTGAATCCCTTGGATTCGAATCGTGATATGATCTGACCCACCAGTTTTCTGGCTACCGCATCCGGCTTTACAATGAAGAGGGTTTGCTCGGTCAATTTATTCGAGTTACTTTTTGATGACTCCGCCCTTTTGGTATTTTTTGGTCCACTTTAGTGTACGTGGATCGCGTTTTAGTACCAGCATGTTTTTTTTGCATTTTGAGGAACAGAACCAGAGGACGGTTCCATCGTTTTTGACCAGCATGGTACCTGATCCCTTGGCGACAGGTCTGTCACAAAAACTGCATGGTTTGACAATAAGACTCAATTTTCAATCACTTTATTTTCTTGGCTTCACGTTCGGTTTCTCGAAGCATCAAAGTATCGGACATTCTAACTGAGCCCTTTACATTTCGCGTAAGGATTCTGCCCTTGTCCCTTCCGCCTAAGATTTTAACTCTGACCTGTGTTATCTCGCCGGCAATTCCAGTCTTGCCGACAATTTGTATTACTTCTGCAGGTACTACGTCTTCTGTCTGGGAAGCACTCATTTCTACTTGCCACCTTTAATTTTCTTAATCGACAGGACTACTTCGTCTACAATGTGGTTTGCGTCGCCTGCGTCAATTATTGCAGCTGCGGCAGAGGTAACATCGATTCCTAGCGCCTTGCCAAGATCTTGTTTGCTTGGGACAAACGCATATGCGGCGTTTTGCTCCTCACATATGATTGGAAGGTGTGCAACCACCTCTGGAGGTTCGACGTCTTCGGCTATGACGATTAGTTTGCTTATTCCTCGCTCAATTGCCTTTGTTGCCTCGTTGGTTCCTTTCCTGACCTTACCACTTTGTGAGGCAACCCGTACCGCCTCAAGAATTGGATTTATTAAGTCTGTCGGCGTCTCGAATTTTACATAGTAAGCCTTACCCAATTAAATCACCCACAGGGATCATCTCCATTCCTAGGGTTTTTTGGTGTCGTCTTATTAGTGTTAGGTCTGCAGAATTTCATTTACCTTTTTCAGGTATTTTGACATCAGGGCGTCGAGTTTTTGTTGAGAATCTGCCTCTGCATAAATTCTGGCAATCGGTTCTGTGCCGCTTGGACGTATCATTACCCAGTTTTTATCATCAAAAAGTACCTTGATTCCATCTGTCGGGTCACAGTCCTTGTGCTCCTTTTTTAGACGTGCAATCATTTTTCTTGCCTGGTCTTTGGTGCACGAAACCTTGTCTTTTGTTGTAAATGATTTTGGGATGTTTTCGAGCTCTGCAGTCAGGGGTTTTCCTGATGTCGCAAGAAGGTCCAGCATCATGGCAAGCGCCATGCAGCCATCCCTTACCTGGTTGTGCTTTCCGTACATAAAACCGCCATTTTCCTCAAAGCCGATGAGGGCTTTTTCCGGGATCATCCTTCGGGAGACCTCAACGCTCCCGACCTTTGTTCTGATTACCTTTGATTGTGTCTTTGATGCGATTGATTCTATTATGGAGCTGGAGTTAAGGCACGTGACTATTTTTGATTTTGGGTGTTGTGCTAAAATGAAGTTAGCCAAAACCAGTGCGGACCTGTCTCCGGTGAGGATTTGCCCTTTGTTGTCG
>SBBK01000185.1 GCA_005240025.1 archaeon | reverse complement strand
GTCTAAGACATGGCGCTGACTTCATTTCAGGAGATAAAGATGATTCACCAAAATATCGTGATAAAACATTTAGAATCATGGAAGAAGGCGGTAAAAAAATTATTGAAACCCCTAATGGCATAAAATTCTATATGGATTCCATTCATCCAGGAAATACTATAGTTGAGGCGTTTGCGCAAGACATTCACCTTGTAAATTCGCGTGATAACTGGAATGATAGGATAGTAATTGATGTTGGCGCAGAATGTGGAGACACTCCTCTTTACTATGCTAGTAGGGGAGCCAAAGTTTACGCTTTTGAACCGATGAAGGCTCACTTTGAAGCAATGCTACGTAATCTTAGTCTTAACCCAGATCTTTCAAAAAAAGTGACTCCAATTAATGCTGCTATTGGGAAAGATGGTACGTTGAAGTTTTATCATTCTGACAGAGCAGACATAGCAGAAACATCATCCTTTGTTTATAATGCGCATGGGGAAAACGTCAAAGTGTTTGAAGTGAAGGGATACAGTATAAAATCGGCTCTAAAAGAGTTCAACATAGATCATGTAGACTTGCTAAAAATGGACTGCAAAGGTTGTGAATTCTTCCTTACAGAAGATGATCTGAGAAATGTGGACAAAGTCAAAATAGAATATGAGGCATTCCCGTATGTTGGTCATAGTCTGGAAGATCTGTTAAAAATATTAAAAAAGGTGGGGTTTGATTACGTGCTATACAGAATTAACCCAAACAGAGATAAATTTTCAAACAAGGACTCTGGTCATTTGTATGGGCAAAAAACTGTAAAATGAGTTTAAATGTTATGTTTTACTCAACAAAAAAAGAACACATTATTTAATTGAGCTGCCACGTTGAATAAAATAAAATTATGCACAATTTGATAGAAAAAATCAAGAATTCTGTAAAGAGATTAAGAGACATATCGACAATAGGCATCACAGATCTGGTCGCTAACGCGATCTCCGCTATTTTTTGGCTTTACATGGCATCCGTTTTGGGGGCTGAAAGCTACGGGCAGGTAAATTATTTTCTTGCCATAGCGGGAATAGCTTCCTCTGTTGCACTGTTGGGATCTGAAAACACCATAATGGTCTATACAGCTAAAAATGTGCGCATACAACCTCCACTTTATTTTATCACGCTCGTATCAGGAACAATCACATCGGTAGTCCTTTTCTTATTTTATTCTTCTGTGGAGATGAGTGTGCTTGTTTTTGCATATGTCATTTTTGGTTTAGCCGGTCATGAAATACTTGGTAGAAAGCTCTATCTCACTTATACAAAATTCCTTATCACTCAGAGAATTTTGATGGTGGCGTTATCCATAGGTCTTTACTATCTAATTGGGCCTAACGGTGTCTTGCTTGGTATTGGGATTGCCTTTTTCCCCTATATCATTAGGATATACAAAGAGCTCAATGGCTCGAAGATTGATTTTTCCATTTTAAGACCACGTGTTGGCTTCATGATGAACAATTACATCATGAGAATCATAGATGCTTTTTCGAGCTCGGTTGACAAATTGCTGATCGGTCCGATTTTAGGTTTTACAATACTTGGAAATTATCAACTTGGAATTCAATTTCTGGCGATTTTAGAAATACTGCCTGCAATCGTATACAAATACACCTTACCTCATGATTCTACTGGAAATCCTAATACCAGATTAAAAAAGGCCACAATACTTTGTTCAATAGTTCTTGCTTTTCTTGGATTTTTATTATCCCCGATAATCATACCTGTCACTTTTCCCAAATATGCGCATGCAATAGAATTAATTCAGATCATGAGTATAGCTGTAATACCAGCCACCATAAGCTATATGCTCATATCAAAACTTTTAGGTATGGAAAAAAGCATGATCGTCCTTGTGGGTTCTGTCGTGTATCTTGTTGCGCAGATCATAACGATCATATTGCTTGGTAAGCCTTTTGGGGTTACAGGGATAGCAGCTGCATTGGTCATATCCACCGTAGCTCAGACATCATACTTGTTTGTTGCAGAGTATACTTCAAGTAAAAAACAATGTGTATGATTGATACAAATGGTTTAATACTTTTTAAAAAATATTTCAATAGATGAACGAGAATAATCAAAAATTTGGTCATTCTGAAAATAGATTGGCTGGATTCAAAAAAAATTCGTACGGATTACTTTGCGTCATAGCTATAATCGGCCTTATACTACGAATGTATTATTTTCCCTCTAATATTCCAATTACCCTAGATGGTTTGAGTTATTTTTTTTATGCTAACGATGTTAGTGTTTTAGGTAAATTACCTACAGGATATACTTTTCCAAATAACGGTTGGCCGATTTTCGTTTCATTCTTTTTTTCATTATTTGATTCAGCCAGTTTTCTAGACTACATGACTGCACAAAGAATACTTGGTGCTGTAATATCGGTTCTTACTGTAATACCCATCTACCTACTGTGCGCCAGATTTGTGGAAAAACGATATGCGCTAATAGGGACTTCCATATTCATATTCGAGCCTAGAATAATACAGAACTCAGTCCTTGGGGAAACGCAACCTTTCTTCATTTTGCTTACTGCAGTGACACTGCTTTTGTTCCTTAGTAACAACATGAAAAGTGTCTATGCATCATTTGGAACCGCTGCATTGCTAGCAGTGGTAAGATACGAAGGCCTGTTACTGATAATACCAATTTCAGTAATTTACCTGATTAGGTTCAGAAAGGAAAAGACATTGGGATTAAAATTTGCTATATGTATTACGATTTTTCTGATGATTATTGTACCTGTTTCGTATCTTAGAATGCAGACTACTGGTCAAAATGGCCTGACAGATCAGATCACAGGTGGGGTAGTTGCAACAGATTACCTTATCCAAAATGAGTCTAGCGGCAACGCAGTTTTATTCATTGGAAATGGATTGCTCAATTTGCTAAAATTTTTGGGTTGGGTTCTGATTCCGACTTTTGTGTTTTTTGCGCCTCTTGGATTTGTGTTATTTCTGTATAAGCGAGATATCAAAACGGCATTCATAGTATTTGCCATTCTTGCTATGCTGGTACCATCTCTGTACGCATATTCAAGAGACATCCAAGATACCAGATACCTCTACGGCATATTTCCGATATTTTGTGTCTTTTCTGTGTATACAATAAAGAAATTTTCAGGTAGATTCAGGAAAGAAAAATTAGTGTTAACTTTGATGATTTTAGGACTTGTTTTGTCATCTGTTCTGTTTCTTGAATATAAGAAGATAGATTATGAACATGAGTTAGAAGCTTATCAAATTGCAAAAAGAATTGATCAGATCACAAACGTAACTAACAGTTTCTATCCAGAATCAAAATATGTCAGGGTTGCAGAATTATCAAATCTTACTTTCCCAACTCTGATCAATGGCAAGATATTTGGCCCCACATTGATTTTAACGGACGGATACGATTCCCTTGAAAAATTCATAGAGAGCAATCGCTATTTGAAATTGCAACACCTAGTGACAGATGGATCAAAAGAAAGGCCAAGTTTTTTGAATGATGTATACTATAATGAAGACGAATATCCCTACCTGATCAAAGAATTTGATTCGGCTGATGCTGGGTTTGATTATCATGTCAAGGTGTATAGGATAGATTATGAAAAATTCTCAGATACGGTACACTAGTTTTCCTGTTTAGAATTTAAAATAGATAAAGTCCTCAGGATTTCCATCAAAAAAGAACAAGATCGCCATCATCACCACTGTAAGAAAGATCGTCCACGTAACAGGCTTAAAATTGGATATCCTTTCTGGCAGATTTTGTTTTTTGTATGATATTACATGGAGAATTATGAACATTATCATGATTACAAACGGAAACTTGTGTGATACTATGAATCTTAGAGTTTCTGTTGTCTGAAAGTCCAAAATTATGTATTTCTGCATTGCATAAGTCATGTGGTCAAAGTTCTGTACTCTGAATGAAATCCACGTCAGGAACACCAAATACTGCGTCACAAGTATAGAGAAAACGATTCCTGCCTTTGAGGCAAAAAACTTGTTTTTAGCCGCACCCGGAAACAGATCAACTAAGACTTTGTGTATTGCTAGATATGCGCCGTGTAAAAGGCCCCAGACGACAAAATTCCAGGCTGCTCCATGCCACAATCCGCCCAAAAACATTACAGTCATCAGGTTAAAGTAGGTTCTTGGCTTTGATTTTCGGTTTCCACCCAGCGCCACATACAGATAATCCCTCAGCCACGTGGATAGAGAGATGTGCCAGCGGCGCCAGAAATCTGATGGTGATGTTGCAAAATATGGCTTGTTGAAATTAATTGGGATTTTTAATCCCAGTATCAGGGCTGCTCCCAGTGCAATATCAGAGTATCCGGAGAAATCCCCATAAATTTGAATTCCAAACGCTATCGCACCAAGCATTATTGTGAATGAATCAAGACCCATGGGATTTGCAAAGATGTCATTTACCATTGGGGCAACATTATCTGCAAAAAACATTTTCTTGAAGAAGCCAAGTGTCATCATGGTTATGCCAAGCTTCAGATTCGTATTTTCAATCAGGATTTGGCGCAGTGCCGCATTTGTTTGGAAATTTTCTAATTTTTGTCGCAACTGTGGTAAGAAGTGGCCCGCTCGCAGGATAGGACCTGCGACGAGTTGTGGGAAAAATGCTACAAATATTGCATAATCTCTGAGGGATTTTGTTGGTGTTATTTGTCCACGATAGATGTCTATTATGTATCCAATGGAGTGAAAGGTATAAAATGAAATTGCGATTGGCAGTGCCAGATTAAGCAGTGGTATTTGCTCTGCGACATTAAATTGGTGTCCCAATACATTGAATTGCGTTATTGCGAAATCGGCATACTTGAAAAACCCGAGTAGCCCTAGATTACCTGCAAGGCTCGTAATAAGAAGGGCTTTTTTCTTCTTTACCGAATTTGCGGCATAAATTGCCTTTCCTAGATAGAAATCCCAGATTGTAGTGTACAGCAAGAGAACTATCAGGTAGTTACTTGAGTAATAGAAGAAGAAATAGCTGGCAATCAGCAAAAAGATGTGCTGAAATTCTCTGTTTTTTACTATTGCAATTGTAGTTAGAAAGATTATGAAGAAGATGATAAAATCAGGGGTATTAAATAACATTAGTTGCCTGCTTCGCCAAGAATTATTTGTGCGATGTCTTCGCTATATACCATCGACATTTTGTTATAAGCAACGTGGTCTGTATTTGCCCATATGTTGAGTTGTGAATATTTTGATGTGTAATTGTATAATTTAACGTCATGGTTTTTTGCCACATCATCCAATATTAGGCTGAAATTTGTTTTTGAGGTATCAGGAAGATCAGCCAGATATGTCTGATGAAGTGGGGCGCTGAAAAGAGCAATCTTAATTTCATTATCTGAGAATACATCTATCATTTTTTTCAAGTATACTAATTGTCTGGTCTTTTCTGGAGTTTCCACAAAAAGTCCTGCACCCTCTGTTGTACCAGCCATATTGTTGATGGCGGCGTTTGGAATTATGACGAGCTGATCCTCATGATATGGGAAAAATGGTGTGTTTGGAATTGTCATTTGCCTGCGGCTGGCAAATAATTCATCGTCGTTGACGGCATCTCTGATTGCCTGCAAAGTAGTGAGTTTTGGGTTTATTTGAAATGGAGTCGTATCAATTTGAAGAATGTATCCAACAAGTTGATCTGGTCTTAACCAATCATTTTCAATGAGGGTTTTTGATTCAAAATCACGGTATGAAATTCCGTATACTATGATCTTTGGTTTTAATGCAAGGATTTTGACCATGCTGCTAAATCGTTTTTGTGGGTTGTCCCCGTTGTATGCAAGGTTATATACGACAAAATTATCGTAGGTTTCAGATACAATTTCATTGATTTTTGTCGTATTTAGCTGACCTACGTGGCTGGCGCCCAGCAGCAGTACCATGTCCTTGTTTGATTCCGGTGGCTGCGAATAAAATTCATCCTGTCTTTTCATCAGCGGATCCGGATTAACTGATTGAAAGTATATTATTGCGACAAGCGATGACAGAAGCGCTATTGATACACAGACGACAATTTTCAGATTCATTAATTCTAGTTTATTTATTGCAAGTTTAAATTCATCTATTTAAGGCATGGGCAGGCGCATTATCACCTTATGCCTTAATAGGCATTCCATTTACCGTAATCAATTTCAAATACCTTAACATCAACATATAGCCCCTCCTTTGATGAATCGTATATTTTGATCAAATAAGGATGATCGGATTCGTTTTCATATACATCGGCCAGATAATCGTACCATGGCTCTATATCGTTTTGAAATACTACGACATACTTTAGGTTGTACTGAGGTCCAATGGCAATGAGTTCTGGAAGTGAGTTAGCATATAGGCTGATAAACGGTGTGGCAATTAGCTCGTTGATGGATCGATTTTTGTTGTAATTGATTGTAAAGTCTTTGAAAAATTCCGGATTGTTTATTTTTTGGAATGTTCCATATTTCCAGTCTTCATTGCTCAGTATTATCCTTCCATCAGATTTTGTCAGTAAGAATTCCGCAAATTTGGTCTTTTCTTTCTCCACATCATCTAGAACATAACGCTGGGCAAAGACTGCTGATGAAATCAATATAATGATCATTACCGCCAAAAGAACAATGTTTTTTTGCCTTTCTGAATATGAGAATGTACTTAGGCCATATTTTGTTAGACGTTCTATTGGTATAGTACAGAATAAAATTAAAAATGGATACAAATAGAATAGAAACCTTCTTTCATTGATTAGTGAAAATGAGAGTACCGAACCACACAGGGTCACTAGAATTAGAATCCAGTTGGCCCGTATGTGCTTTGGATTTTGATCGAGTGCTCTAAATGAGAACAATATTCCAAATGGGATTAGCACGATCAGGTATGGAAACAGCATCCTAAAGACCTGATCTGTTATGTTGACTATTCCAGTCAGGATAAAGTTGCTTGCAAATTGTAATAGTCCATAATTTTCTATATATTTTTGGGCTGAATAGTCTGTTCTAGTGTTTTCTGCCAAAAGCGCCCCGTAATCGCCACTAAAGAAATTCGAAGAGAGTGAAAAATACAAAAAATCCCCGTACTGCTCATATCTGTGTATGAGCATTGGAGAGACAACCACAAGAAATATTCCAACGCATGCTGCATACGTCATGAGTAGTTTTGGCGTTTTTTTATTATTGACAAAGAAAATTAGTGACATAACAAAAAACATGACGAGTCCTGGCCACCGTATCCACCACACAAATCCGGCAAAAAGAAATGAAAGGTATGATGTTTTTTTATCAAGTATAAAATAAAATGAAAGTAAGAGGGCTGGTATGTATAGTGCCTCCGAGAGCCCCTGACCTGCAATCTGGTTTAGGTGGGGTTCAAATGCAAACAGACATACGGCCACAAGAGCAAATTTGTCAGAAAAAAACTTCCTGGCCAGAACATACATTATTGGTATTGTGATTGTCAGCAGTCCAATGCTAAGAATTCGCATTGTGTTGACATAATCCATGAAATTATTGGAATTAAGCAAAAGGAAAAATGGGGATGCAAATAATGACCAACCAAGCGTTTTTCTTGGTGGCTCACTGAATTCCCCATTGGTATGTGATATGGCATGAAGTATGTAGCCGTAAGAGTCCTGTACCGGAACCGATGTAAAGTCGACTAGAACTAGTTTTAGACCGAGAGAAACCAGACCAATTATCGTTAAATAGATGAATATCTTTTTCTTAGAAAGCTGCACTATACTTTCCAAACTACAAACTCCTTGAGGATTTGCCAGCTGAGCTGTGCGCCCACACGAAATGAACGCATTTTCCGTTTTCCGCCTATGCGCTTGCCCTCATTGCCAATGATTTCGTATATTTTTTGCCGTTTTTTTAATCCTCTAATGCTCATTTGTTGAGTAGAGCTGAACTTCATTGCATCGAACTTGATCTCCTCCATTGCTCTTCTTGTGATAATTCTACTCTCATTTAGTGTGTCGGTGAAATTTCCACCAAAACACATGTTGGCCAGAAAAGCAAACATTTTGTTGCCAAAACCATCCAAGAGTCCAGCATCCAGATTAACAGAGTTTTTGCCGAATCGTGTAATTATGACCTGATC
>SBBK01000116.1 GCA_005240025.1 archaeon | reverse complement strand
TAGAAATACCGTTTCGTGGTTTTGGGCACCAGTATTTCACCGGTTGTGCCCGGTTTTTTATGACAATACTCAGCATGATGAGTTTTGTTTTAATGTGAATTTGTTATTTAGATACAGGCTGTGATTTTGGCAATCAGTCAAAACCGGTTCTGGTTATGGAGTAAATGACTGAATGGAAATTATTTTATCTCCCAACTTTGGGTATGCCATACTTGTCGGAATTGGAATTGTTGTTGCGCTGATCGTCTCACTGTTGATTCGTGCCGAGTCAAAGTGGCTCGGGGTCAAACACACAGTGCAATGGTATATGACTGCTGGCGGAACAGTGAAGAAAGGCCTTCTAGGATCTTCGATAGTTTCAGCCTGGGTGTGGGCTGCGACACTCTTGGAATCATCAACGGTTACCTACCAGTATGGCATTGGTGGAGCGTTTTGGTATGCTGCAGGCGCCACAATTCCTTTGATACTTTTTTCAATTCTTGCGTTTGAGGTGAAAAGGAAGACAAACAACGTATACACTTTTGCTCAAATAATTGATAACAGATTTGGGGCAAAGGCGCACAAATTATTTTTGTTTTTTGCATTGCTGACAAATACTATTGTGGCTTCAATGCTTGTTCTTGGTGGCGCTGCTGCCATTCACGCATTGACCGGTATTGATATCTATATCGTTTGTATGCTTTTGCCGGTTGGAATCGTAATCTATACATTTGTTGGAGGTTTGCGCGCAACATTTTTTGCAGATTACCTAAATGTCGTGGTTTTGTTTACAGGTTTAATTATTTTTGTATCGCTGGTGTACTTTTACAACCCGCAAATAGGAGGGATATCTGGCATGTATGAAAGACTTGTGGACGCTGCTGCACTCAGACCGGTTGCCGGAAACGCGTTTGGCTCCTATCTGACTTTGGCTTCAACCGGGGCGCTTGTCTTTGGGGTAATTAACATTGTTGGAAATTTCGGTACAGTTTTTGTAGATCAGACATATTGGCAAAGGACAATAGCTGCAAAAAAGACAGATGCTGCCGCCGGTTTCATAATAGGTGGCCTGGCATGGTTTGCCATCCCATTTACCCTTGCAAGCACGCTGGGCATTGCTGCTGTCGCAACAGGCATACAACTCTCACCAGAACAGGTGAACCTTGGTCTTGTGGCTGCCTATTCAGCACATTCCCTATTTGGCGAGATTGGCGCAATAATGATCATAGTTATGATATTTTCTGCAGTCACGGCTGCAGGTTCGGCCCAGCTTATTGCCTCAGCCTCACTAATAACGCATGACATATACAAAAGATACAAGAATCCGTCAGCACCCAGTCATTTACTTTTCTCAACAATGCGTAAAATTGTTGTGTTTTTAGGACTTGGAATGACGCTGCTTGGAATGCTTTTGTTTCAGTTTGGACTAAATCTGCAATATGTCTATCTGATCATGGGAATCCTGATTGGCCCCGCGGTAGGACCTATTGCCCTAGCCTTACTTTGGGAAAAGACCAACAGAGGTGCAGCTATGCTGGCAGCAATAAGTGGTCTGATTTGCGGCGTTTCGGTTTGGCTTGGTCTTTCTTCCCTAACCGGTCCCCTCTCCATTCAATCGACTTCTCAGAATATGCCGCTTCTTTTTGGAAACCTGGCATCACTTGCAATAGGGTTTGTCATTACAGTTTTGGGGAGCATTGTAAAGCCTGAAAACTTTAACTGGAGACAACATGAGCAGTTTGCTACTTTATTTGATTTCAAGAAGATAAGAAACATTTCAATTTCCATCTCCGGAGTACTGGTCATCCTGTGGCCACTACCATTGTATTTATCTGATTTTGTTTTTACAGAGGTGGTTTTTCAGATATGGATTTTGCTTGCAACAGTATGGTCGTCATGTGCTGCTAGCGTCGTTATTGGACTACCAATATTTGAGTCAAGAGATTCAATATTAGAAATTGTGAAAAGATCCGCAATACCACTGATATTTAGTGGGATTATTTTTACCATAATATTCTCGTACGGCTTTATTTCATCACCGGAGTTGAAAACAAAATATATCGATGCCTTCATTTTTTTCACAATTGTAGTCTTGGTTGGCTTTGGATTGGTGGTTCTTGTATTGAATAAAAAGTTGAGTGTGTTGGTCCGCCTCCAGACAAATGAGATTAAAAATGAACGTGACCATCTACAGCAAATAGTCAAAGAAAGGACAGAACAGCTATTGCGGCAGGAAAAGCTTGTAATGATAGGTGAGCTTGCTGCAAGAATTTCACATGATTTGAGAAATCCCCTAGCCGTGATCACATTGAATCTTGGTATTTTGTTAAGAGATGCAGCAACACCGCTGCAAATGGATAGATGCCAGAGAATGTTACGAGCATCACAGAAAATTGAGCAACAGGTTGGCGAGGTGATGAGTTTTATCAGAACATATCCTTCCAAGATGAGGGAAGTGTCACTTTCAGATATTATTGACTCTATGCTTGAAAGGATTTCCATACCGCCAACAATTTCCATCACGAAGGATATCGCCGATGTTTCATTGGTCTGTAATGAAACGCAGATAGAATCTGCACTTACAAATCTTATCTTAAATGCGATTGATGCGGTAAATAGAAATGGTGAAATTTTGATTCGAGCTGTAGAGTACAAGAACTTTGTGGTCATAGATGTCAAGGATTCCGGTCCCCCCATTCCTCCCGACATATTATCAAGGATGTTTGAGCCACTTTTTACAACAAAAATTAGCGGTACCGGATTAGGATTAGCAAGCTGTAAACAAATTGTTGAGCAACATCGCGGCACCATATCTGTCAGAACAACTCCGACCGTTTTTACAATCAGGTTGCCGAAGAATTAAAACTAAACATGATTGGATGCGAAATAAATTCTGATACCATCATTTTCAGTGTTTTGTGTTCAGGTATTCATATTGATATATAACAACAATTTAACAACAACTCATTTTGATTAGTATTTGAACACACATCATTATGCAGATCTCTTTTAATTCACTTTTATGTATGGGTTCTCAATGCCGCAATTACTCGAGAAAAAATATCGCCAAGTTTTTTCAAAGATAAAAACAAAAAATATCATAGCACAAAAAACTGAAAGGAAGATTTGCCTGCTACTGCTTGTAATTCCATTTGTATCGTCGATAGTTTTTTTTGGGCAAAACGTGCAGAATGAATCACAAAACTTGCCGCTCAAATCTGCCTTCGTGATACAGAATTTGCGTGGCGACATCACAAACACATGGCTGTCATGGGATTTGGTTGAGGGAAGAGTTTTGCAAATTCAGATAGTAAATGATGCCTATGTTTCAGCTGAAAAAATCAGTGCGATAAAAAACTCCATAGATTCTACAGAGACAGTTGAGATTGATGACTCTATCCTACACAAAGGACTGAGCGGATCATCTGTGTATTATAAAGGATGGAAGGGTGCAGTAAGGAAAGCAGCTCAAACAGATACGAAATACTACATTCCGACTGAATTTGAGTTTGTCGACTCAAAAAAAGGTCAGGCTGACATAACAATAATACTCACCAGTCTTAGAAATTCAGATGGGTATACAGGATATACCACAGCAATCACTGATGAAAACCACATACTGAGAGCCAGCATCACAATATATGAGGCAGACAGGCTTTCCGAGGTTGAGCTAGGCACAATTACACGCCACGAATTTGGACACGTCTTAGGACTTGCGCATTCCACGGCACCAGAAGACCTCATGGCGCCCATAATTCAGACAGCATATCCATTCATTTCGGATTGTGACATTGATACTCTGAGTGCCCTCTATGACGGAAGTAAAGAAAGTGGAATCGTGTGTAAGAAGTGAGGCCGGTTCTAAAAAAATACAAAAATTTTGCAAACATTACGCTACAGAATCAAAAGCATCATCTTTCCACACATATCACTAAACAAAAATATCTGCTTTCTGCACTAGTACTTACAGCCGTTTCACTGTATGTTGCCTCCAATATAGACCAGAGACTTCAGGCCACGATTTCGGCAGTGTATTTTCTTGTAATACCAGCATCTTTTACATTTTTTGCGGCAAAACTGGCATACTGGGGCAAAGAGTCAATTTTTGAAAACAGGCACTATCTCTTGATAGCAGTTGGAGTTTTAGCAACAAGTGCAGAGATACTGTGGTTAATTTATGAGGAAATTTTGTTGGTCAAATCCTTCCCTTTAGAGGCGGATTTGCTACGCATTGGTAGCTATGCGTCACTAATTTGGTTTTTACATATTTATCTAAAGCCGATAAGAAAGACCACTCCTAAGACCATCAAGATGTTTTGTGCAATAATTGCCAATGCGTTTATGATTCCGACGCTGGTTGGAGCATACCTGCTGAATTCAAATCTTGCCCCGGTTGAACTTATAACTGGCCTTGCGTATCCGATTGGAGATTCTGTCATTCTATTTACTACACTTACTGCGATGCTTGCATTGTATCGCAAAAAAAACATCGCCTTCTTGATATCAATCCTTTTTTCAGCAATTTGTTTCAGTGTATCTGACACTACTTTTCTGTTTATGCCAGAGACGTATGCCACAGCAAGTCTATTTGATGCCGGTTGGTTATTTGGTTATGTCGTTCTGACGTTTGGCATTTTAAAGTACAGGCCGCTTGGCAAGAAAGACGTCTTTACGAACCATGTATATCTAGAAAAGGGCAAAATCATAAACACGGTTGATTTTGAACCAACAATCAAGTTCATCATACCGGCATCAGTGATTTCAGTCATTACAGCCACATTGTTTTTTATCAAACTTGGCATGAACCTCACAGAGCGAGGTATCTATGTACCAAACTTTGATATCTATGTTATAATTGGAGCCCTTTCATCCCTTTCAGTTATTGCACTCTTCATCAACAAGAATTTGGTGTTTCTCGTAAAGAAGAGAACGCACGAGCTTGAACTAGAACAAGACAGTTTGAAAGTACAGATTTCGGAAAATCAAAAACTACTAAAAAAGGAATCTGAGTTGAGGGCAACTGCAGATCTGCTTGTAGTTGATCTCAAAAATGCTCTTGACCGGATGACGGAAAGTGAATCAAAATACAGAGGCATTTATGATGGATCGCTCGATCTTTTTAGGACGATAAATACGGAAGGGGTCATTATTGATTGCAACAAGGCATATGCAGAACATTTCGGATACGTAAAAGATGAGGTTATCGGAAGGCACGTTTTTGATTTTGTAGATAAGGACAATCTTGAGAATTTACGTGTGATGTTGGAAGAATGGAAAAAGATGGGTGTCGTAGAAAACCAACAGATCTGGTTGAAGCGAAAAGACGGTAGTATATTTTTGGGTCTTGTTTCCGCAAACAGCATATACGATTCGGGCGGTAAATTAATTGGCTCAAATACCACCATCAGAGATATTACGGAGATTTATGAATCACGAAGAAAACTAGAGGAAAGTGAAAAAAAGATCAGAGGGCAGCTTGAGAAACTCGTAAAGCTTGGCAACTCAAAAGATGAGTTCGTTGCCATGATAACGCACGAACTAAAGACCCCCCTTGTTCCAATTATAAGCTATATTGATCTTTTGCTTGCCCAAAAAGTAGGCAGTATAAACGATGAACAGAAAAAAAGGCTCGAGATTATAAAGTCCAGTGCGGTGTTGCTCAGAAAAATAGTTTCGGATCTGCTTGATGTCCAAAAGATAGAACTTGGCCAGCTAAAGTTGGAAAAGGGGCTATTTAACATCACAGAGATAATAAAAAGTGTCATAACAAAGATGGGGCCTACGGCAGCCAGAAAAGGGATTGTGCTTTCTTGTGATGCGACACAGAATATCATGTGTTTGTGTGACAGGGTTAGAATTGAGCAGGTTCTAACCAACCTTATTTCAAACTCGCTTGATTTTTGTCCAAGTGAAATAGGCAAGATCAAAATCATACACCAACTTGCAGATGGTGTGATAAAGGTGATAGTAAAAGACAACGGCATCGGAATAGCGAAAGATAAGCTTGACAAACTCTTTGTCAAGTTTTATCAGATTCAGACTGGATCCACAAGGGAACACAGTGGAACTGGACTTGGTCTTGCAGTGTGCCGGGGAATCATCGAGGCCCATGATGGAAAGATTTGGGCAGAATCAGATGGTCCAGGCACCGGGACAGAAATCCATATTGTACTACCGGTGACAAAAGCGCCCGATCAGAGTTAACTGGCAATGTTTTGAGCAGTTTGAGAGTTATTGTTTCAAAGGTATTCCAGACCTAATTTTTTTACAAACTCGCGTACATTGGAATATTCGCCCAGAAAGTTTTTACCTTTCTGCGTTAGCGAGATCGGTTCACGAATCAACATTTGCTTGGTTTCAAGTTCTTGAAGATAAAAAACAAGATTGTCGTACGAAAGGTTGGAACGGTATTGGATTCGTGTAGGTTTTACTTCGCCGGAAGCAGCTTCGTCATTTATTGCAGAGAGCACATCAAAGTATATTTCTAATTTGTTCCTTTTGGTTCGTCGGTTTCTTTTTACAGTTTGATTTTTTTCCTCCAGAGTCAATCAGCGCTCACGTTAGACCATGCACCCACTAAAAGTAAATTGTATTTGCGATATATTAGCGCATTGGCGTAGTTAGTATTATGATGAGTATTATGATGAGCATGATTATTAATAATGATTTGCGGAAGTAGCAAGATAGTATGCCAATGACCAGTTTTTGAAAATGTTAACATAAACGTTCCACC
>SBBK01000075.1 GCA_005240025.1 archaeon | reverse complement strand
GAAATGGGATGAGTGCCACCAGTGCTATTTCGTGCCAGTGTTTTTTCAAAAATATTTTCCAGTCGTTTAGTTTTCTGTATTTTAGATAGAGATCAAACGCGAGCATCGAAAAAAACACCCACAAAAGAATTTCAAAATGGATCTCGTATTGGTGTGGAATGTGATATGGAGCTTCCTTTAGAAACAAGGACTCTGGATGAAATGAAACAAAGCCGACAAAATATGCCACTGCCATGATCACCAGCAAAAAATCAAAGATTTTGGCAGAAATCCCCGTGCCCATGTGTCCAGACAGTCCATGCGAAAATTAATCGTTGTGTATTTACTCCAAAGCCAATGCCAGAGGTCAGAACAGGGCACGCCTCAGGCAGTGACTTGGAGCACACACCCCATGGTCCCAACGGTTAGCTGGGTGCAACCATGATGATATTATATGGCAGAAATTACAGATAGACATTTGTAAGCTGGTTTGTTGAAAAATAAGCTAAGTTGTTGATTCTACCTAATATCATAGCATTGGTTATCCCGTATGTTACAAAATGCGTACTGATTCGTGTAGAAAATGCGGTGGCGGACTGGAAATTACCTCATTACAGGCATGTGACGTTTGCGGTATGGAGTTTGCACAGTTTACCTGTACCAGGTGCAATATCTCAACAGACCCCCAGTACCACACGCACAAGACGCTACTCTAAAGTTAAGAAAGCCCTATCCTTACGTCCAAGACCTTGCAGCCCTTGCCCTGCTCCATTACAAGAACTGGGTTCATGTCAAGTTCCTTGATTTCCGCAAAGTCTGAAACAAGGGCTGAGAGTTTTTGTATCAGCTCAGACAGAGTTTTTTTATCTGCTGGTTTTTCTCCGCGGACTCCCTCCAAGAGTTTTTTTGTCTTTATTGAGTTTATCATGTCATCTGCTTCCCTGTCTGTTACAGGAGCCAATCTAAATGTGACATCTTTGAGCACTTCCACGTAAATTCCGCCCATCCCCAACATTATTACCGGTCCAAATCCCGGTTCTTGTTTTGAGCCGAGGATGAGTTCCTTACCACCCTTGACCATTTCCTGTACCAGAACGCCTTTTATGATGGCGTCTTTGTTGTATTTTTTTGCGTTTTCGATTATCGTCTCAAATGCATCCTTTGCCGCTTGCTCATTTGTAATTCCCACCCTTACACCGCCGGCATCGGATTTGTGGATGATTTGCGGTGAAGCAATCTTCATTACTACTGGAAAGCCAATCTTCTTTGCTGCCTTTGCCGCGCCGGTGGCATTTTTTGCCAGGATACTTTGTGGTAGCGGAAAACCATACGCCCGTAGGACTTCCTGGCCTTCCTCTTCCAGAAGATTTGTCCTTCCCTGCTTTTTGACTGATGCAAAAACCTTCTTTACTTTGGCCTTGTCCGATTTGAATTTTGCAACCGTGCCTTCTGGAGTGTTGAGCCAGCCTGAAAATCGTAGCATTGCGCGAAGTGTTCTGATTGCACCTTCTGCATAGGTGTAAAACGGCACACCGCCTGCTGCCAGAATCTCGCGGTTTTTGATTCCCTCATCAAGGCCCATAAGGGAGGCCAGAATGGTTTTTTTGTGCTTTTTTGACATGCTCACAATTACTTCGGCCAGTCTGTCATAGTCTAGTGTGGCAGAGGGCGTACACATTGCAATAACAGAGCCTACATTTTTGTGTGCAAGAACATTTTCAAGAACATTGTTAAATCGATTATAGTCAGCATCACCGACGATATCCACCGGATTTCTCGAGCTTCCCCAGGGCGGGATTACTGCGTTTATCTTTGGCCTAATGTCCTCAATTGTTGCCATTTTGATTCCGAATTTGGAGCAGGCATCTGTAGATATGATTGCAGGACCGCCTGCATTAGACACTATGACCAGATCTCCTTTTAGAGGCAGAGGTTGTTTTGAGAATGCGGTTGCATAGTCGAACAGCTCTTCCATGGTATCGACGCGGATTGCGCCGGATTGGTTCAGGACCGCGTCATAAATTTCATCAGAGCCCATCAAGGCACCCGTATGTGACATGGCCGCCTTTGCGCCTTCAGGACTTCGACCGGATTTGAGAACGAGGACCGGTTTTTTTAGCTTCTTTGTGATGTATTTACAAACCTTGAGAAATTCCTGGCCGTCCCCCATATCTTCCAGATACATCACAATCACTTTGGTTTGTTCGTGTTCTGCAAGCATTTTGAGCACGTCGATTTCATTTAGGTCGGCCTTGTTACCAAGGCTCACGACTGCAGAAAACCCAATTCCCTGAGCAGATGCGTCTTCTACCAGTGCAGCGCATATTGCGCCGCTCTGAGATACCAATGCTATCTGACCGGATTTGGGGGTCACCTTCAGGAATGTTGAGTTCATCATTGTCTTTGGATCCAGGTTCATCACCCCGAGGCAGTTGGGGCCAATCATTTTGATGCCGTATTTTTTGGCAATGTCTTTTAGCTGCTGTTCTAGCTTGCGGCCTTCCTCGTTTACTTCCTTAAAACCGGCAGTGATTACAATGACGCCTTTGATCTTTTTCTTACCGCATTCTTCCAAGACTCCTGGAACTATGTCGTTTTTTGTGATCACAACTGCCAAGTCAATTTGTTCTTTGACATCAAGCACGGTTTTGAATGCCGCAACATCAAAGACCCTGTCACGGGTTGGAGAGATTGGATAAATTTTTCCCGTGTAGCCTTTCATAATATTGGATGTGATTGCGCGCCCCACACTTCCTTCCTTGTCGGATGCGCCGATTATTGCTATGGATTTTGGGGCCAAAAACGCAGAACCCGACATGACATTTTTGGCTCGATCTATTTCCGTAATAAAGCTTTCATGTGTTGGCTTGAATTTTAGCTTCCAAGCATTTTGCCTGCCAAGTTTTGCGCCCGTGGGATCCAAACTATTTTCAAGTTTGGCATTTTGCTGATTAGAGACCAGGCCTGCCTTGCCAGATCACGGAGCTGCCCAGAGTTTATTGCATATTCATGATTCAGCTGCGATACTGTGTTTTTTGAATCCGAGTAGATCATAATCTGCTCGCCAGATTGCGCAAGTTTTGTCAGTGCAGATATAATTGCTAGGTATTCTGCCTGATTGTTTGTAATTCCGGCCCGTTTTTCATAAAATGATTCTCCCGTTTCTTTAACAAAATATCCAAATCCCGCATTTTCTCCACCAGAACCGTCTACGTAAATACTAAGTGCCATGTTTGTACAACCTCGTTATCCTGACACCCAGATTCACAACTATCATGTAAACAAAAGTCGAAATAACATGAGCTGTTACGGATGCCACATATGGCTCATATCCAACGTTCAAAAAATAATACTGCAAATACCACCGTACCGCAGTGTATACTATTTCACCAACTCCAAGCGATGAGATAATCTTTACGAGATCTTTTTTCAGCCTGTGCCTATCTAACTGTCCTCCTTCCAGTCGGTATTTTTTTCGATTATCAAAGTAAAACAAGATGCTAAACGATGAATAAAAG
>SBBK01000134.1 GCA_005240025.1 archaeon | reverse complement strand
TTGCAACCCCAAGGCTGCCGAGCCAGTGCTCCGTCAGATACTGGCCGACTGCAAGACGCAGCGGCAAAAATATCGCAGCCGTTGCTCCTGCAAGCATAATCTTTTCTTTTAGGTCCTTTCTGTCCATTTCGACTCCCCTGCCAGTCTTGGGACTAGAATCTTGCCTTGAGGTCCTTGAGGTACCTGACGCTTACCCGGTATGCCTTGATGGCAGAATAGATCTCAAAGAGCTCCTTGTATGTGGGCTGGAGCCTCTGGAGGTCTTCCCTGCTTATGCCGAACTCGGTAATTGTCTGCCATATGTTCTCAAGGGGCACCCCTGCCTCGTCTATTAAAATCGAGGAGAGCTGCCTGCCTATTCCCTTGCCCAGACTGACGCATGTGTGCATCATGGCCGTCATTCTTTAGCTTTGATTATATCAATTACGGAAATTTTTGCATCTGCCTGGTTCCATTTTGGAACCAGGCTAATTAGAAATTGATAACAAACTGTAGCAAACCAAACGCGTGTCGTCATGCCTAAAATTGCCCCGTCTTGTGCACAAAGTCGTGGTCAACAAACACACCATAATGGTGGTGGTATCCATTGCGGTAATTGCAGCAACCCTTGGGTACTCGTCATTAAATCTGGTCTCTGCAGGGGATCTGGAGTTCAGATGGCACCAGACGGGCTCCTTTGATCTCTTGTCCATTCTGTTTGGCGGCAAACTCGTAGTCTGCAACAATTCGGATTTTCCTGCCAGTCTGCGGGGATACAGCTTTGAGATAATTTATGACGGAAAAAGCCTTGGCATCTTTTCCACCGGCGGGATATCCATTCCCCCACACGCAAGCAAAACCCTTGCCGGAAAGTTTGAAGCGCAGGACCGGCGCATCTCGCAAATACTTTTTGCATCCCTTGATACTGCATTAGGCGACAACGCCGCGGCGGCAAGAATCAACCCTGACAAGATGTCCGTTATCACCACGCTGGAGACTGCGGTTGTTGGCTTTATTCCGTTTTCCATAACAAAGCAGTATCCAGGCGAGGAGTTTGTGAAAACCATGAACCAAAAGACGGGGTGCGACTGATGTCCCAGGTCCTGGTGATAAAAAACGCCCGTCTTGAGGGGCCGGGGACACTCGGCGAGCTCCTCAAGTCCGACGGCTTTGATCTGCAAACAATACTTGCAAAAAAAGAAAAAATTCCGTCACTTGATCATGCCGCCGTGCTGGTACTCGGTGCACCAGAAAGTGCAAATGATGATCTGCAATACTTAAGAGACGAGATTTCTCTAATACTGGAGGCAGCACAAAAAAACGTCCCAGTACTCGGGATATGCTTGGGTTCGCAGCTGATGGCAAAGGCATTTGGGGCCAGAGTATACAGGGGCGCAAAAAAAGAGATTGGCTTCTATGACGATATCAAAATAGACAGGGCTGCACACTCGCGCCTCTTTGAGGGATTTGACGATCCGTTTTCCGTATTCCACTGGCACGGCGACACATTTGACATCCCAGAAAACGCAAAAAGGCTTGCCTACTCAATGTACAACCAGGCGTTCCGGTACAGGAGCGCGGTGGGAATCCAGTTCCACCTGGAAGTAGACGGCCCAACGGTGCGGTCCTGGTTGGACTCTACAAAAGAGGCTCTGGGCGACATCAATCCGAAAAAAATTCTCGCCGAGATGGATTCCCACATCGAAACAGTACAAAAAAACATGCGAGTATTTTACAAAAACTTCAAGTCCGAGTTTGGGCTCTGAGGTTCTATGTGAAAACACATAATTTCTGGCACCTCTTGAAGCATCACTTCATGGTAGTCTGGCCAATCCAAATGATGTCCTTGAAGCCTCTGAAATGAGGATCCCCTGTCACAAACTTGCAATTAAGCATACGGGCAACGGCATAATTTAACGAGTCAAGCATGCCCCAGTCCTTTATGTTCTTTTTTTGAACAGAGTTGAGCTCGCCAGCACGAAACGCCACCTCATTGTCACAGTGTATTATCGAGGTTTTACTTGCAATGAATCTGTTGATCTGCTCTATTTTTGAGCGAACGACTCCCTCCCGGAACAGTTTTTCTGTAATTTCTGCTATCGCAGTTGCAGGCGTAGCCTTTTGTTTGTAGCGCGAGCCATTTAGAAGCTCAGAAATTTTTCCTGCGTGTTTGGCGTCTGCGATGTATTCTATCCATGCGTATGTGTCAAAAACAACCCCTGCAGTCAATACCTGTCTATCCTGTGTTCGCGCCTAAACGTTAATCCGGGAAACATGCCTCTTATGTCGTCGACCTGCTTCACCGGCTCGATATCCTTTATGAGCAAAATGCTTTCTTTGCCTATTTTCATTTCGTCGAGAATTTTTTTTGGGATTATGACGCCGTAACTGGTGCCTATTTTTCTGACTTTGAGCTGTAGTGGTTCTTTCACTGTTTTATTATAATGTCGCATTATAATAAGGATTTTGCATCAAACACTCACAAAATCAACACCTGATGCATCGCCATCTAGCTTTTTTCGAATCTGTTGTTGACAGCTTACAATTTCCA
>SBBK01000007.1 GCA_005240025.1 archaeon | reverse complement strand
GAAAATTGATGAAAAACCAGACGAAGACTACGAGGTAGTCAAGATTGAGAAGGTTGGGTTGGTAAATCCACTTACTGGTGTCATCATACTAAAATCAATTGATGGAAAGGAATTTCACATAACAGCTTTTTCAGCAGAAGTTGCGCAATATGTCGCCAATTTCATTGAAGGAAAGCGCGAGATATTACCTACAATTTACAATATGCTTGAGCAGGTTTGCGAGGAAAGTGAACTCTTGCTAGTAAAAGTCAAAATTTATGATGTCAACAATATCTTTAGAGCAAATCTGTATTTCACAGGAAAAAAAGATCTCGTGTTGCGCAATTACAGGGCATCGGATGCAATAACACTCGCTACGTTCTATAACATTCCGATTTTAGTAAGAAAAAACCTACTAAAACAAGTCGAAACAAACGAACCGACAGATGCATCTCAAAAATAAAAAAAAGTTGAGCTATTTTCTTAGCTCGATTGCAAGCTGTTTTCGAAGTAATTCTGTATGTTTTTCCTCATCAGCTATGATCGTCTTCCAGACTCTTTCAGAGGCGTCACTATCACATTTGCTAGCATCATCTAGGTATCCTTTGGCATGTGACAAAAATTCCAGTTTCTTTGCCAACTGTTTTGTTAGATTGTAGCAATTGTCATCTAAACAAAGCTTTGTCATTGCAAAAACCCCGCAAAATTTGCATTTTAACCGTAAACAAGATTATCAACTATGATAACCTAGGATGAATCACTTCCTATTCTAAAATTTGTTTAAAAAATCTAACCGTATTCTTCAAACCTGTCTGATAGCAAAGCCAAGCAAATGTCCCAAGGACTGATTGCATTATCTCTAAAGACGGCATACGGGTGCGCCATCCCATACATTATGCTTGCAAGCTCATTTACTTTGATGTCTTTGGAGATTATCTTTGCATATTCCAAACCAAATCCGATTATTGGTAAATCAAGCACACTATTTGTATTTCTTAGATAATTCAGATCCGTTGCAATTTTTTCTAAAATTATGCGATCACTGACGAACTGATTTGTATTTTCTAACAATAATCTACGGGTATGGTGCTTTAGCATCAAATTGATAATTTCATTTACTGTAGAATCTGTCTTAAATGTCACCGTCTTCTTCTTTGGAAGATCAGACAACGTCATGTCTGTCATGGCTGATTTTCCAACCTCGAGCATTTTACGAGCGGAGATGACCGAATACCCGCCAATTGCATTTGGTATTAGTGAATACGCCCTTCCTGTCTTTTTCCACTCTTCCATCAATTGATTTACCGTACTGGTACCAGATGTCATCGATACATAATGTGACATTATGTTCTGGATTTTGGTCTCAAATAGATTTCTTGAGGGATTTGTCTGCACACTCTCAATTACTTCTCTCCCACCGACAATTCCAACCGGCTCGTTTTTATCACCAGTAACAACCAGAGAATCGGCAAACGATTCCAAATACGGCACGAGAAGACCTATTGCCTCTTCCACACTGTTGTGTTTTTGTATGCTCACGGCTGGTGATGCCAACAAGGAAAGTGGCAAGAGATTTCTTAACGAGCAATCCGCAATCTTCATCTACTATTTAGATTGGCAATCTGTAATTAATGGGTATTTTGATTATCAACTCTGAAACTCTAAAGGCGTACCACGGGCAGCAATAATTTTTAATACAGTCACAAAGTTGTATGGTATTGCAGAAAATTTGGATTTTTAGCACTGTTGTCATCTTATTTACCTTCAACTTGGCTTTTGCACAACATCATGGAGGGGAGGCAGCACCACCGGTAAGCTTTGGGAACAAAAAAGTAACCGTGACAACTTGGATTGAGCCGGCCGACTTTGTTCCAGGAAAACACACCAGCGTAAACCTCAAAGCCAGATTTTATGATGGTACGACAAACACAAACATTGAAAAAGTGACGTACAGAGTCCAAATATTTTCTGGAGAGATGCTTCTCGCATCTCAGATGTTTTATGACAAGGACGGCGAGCTTGGCGTGGTAATCCAGCCGCGCTCAGAATGTGCTGAAAAAGAAATCTGGCGTTGTACCAAATACGAAGGGGAAAAAGACCCGGTCGTACCGAGTGCATTTACATCCTCGGGAAACAGTCCCCCCATAATTCGAGGACCTGTCTTTGATAAAAGCGGCATATACACAGTCAAAGTTGCCATAATTGGCGCAACAAATCCAAAAACCCAGACAACAGAAGACATCAACTTTGAAACCACCATAAACATAGCACATGAGCAAAAATTTTCTACCAAAACAGCACAAGGACAGATGCCAATAACAGTAAAATCTTTTCAAGACAAGCTTTCAAACTTCCAATTTGATGAACAGACAAAATCCATTACATTTGAGATGCCATTCCACTGGGAACACGCAGAACATGTATCGCTTGTAAGAAACGACATTGAGATTCCAAAAAGGTTTGTGCCATTCCAAAACATAAACGCCTTCAAGGGAACAATAAACGGCATTCCAATCTTTGTAAAGGACATGCATTTTGATCCATACTCGAGCAAGGATACAAACATACTTCGTCTTCTTGTCACTGCTGAAGAGCTCAAAATACTCGGACAAAAAATTGGTTCTGATAAACACATAATGTCAGTGCAGATCACGCCAGACACAAACGCACTAAAGTCGAAAGATGTTGTCTTTCCAAACGGCTACAAAGCTGCCATATCATACGATGCTAGATATGGCGCAAGTAAGGATGTCTCCTTTACAATTGCGTTCTTTGATCCTTCGGGAAGCTTGGCAAAGGACATTAGATATGCATACAGCATCAAAGATTCTGGTGGCAACGAATTTGCTGTCAATACTGGAAATGCAAATTTACTTGGAATCGCAGTCCCAGGAGGTGTGGACGCAAGGCTGATAACCATACCGTCCAAGGGAACCTACACACTACAACTTATCCTAATAGGTAAAGGCCCGGTCGACTTTGGGTCATTTGCCCCAGCAAGCATGCAATTTGACATCTCGGAAATAAAGACCGAACCAGCTAAAACGGATTCAACTAAAATAAACGCCGCCAAAGTAGAAAAAACATACACCGCCACCAAAGACACAAAGAAATCAGACATAAAAGACACCAAGAAATCAGAGAAGAAAAAATCAAGCAAAACAAAGTCAGCAAACACAAAAACTAACAAATCCTAGACTGCCAATCAGAACAACATGCCAGTGAATTTTAGAAAAATCAAAAAAATCGAATATTTCCTTATTATCAGACTTGAAAATTGCCACTTTTCTTAAATTCTGTCTGTATGCACTTTAAATTGTGTCGGCAGTTGAAGCTTCTTTCAATAATTGTCTCACGAAGTATATTGCAGTGCTGAGTACAAAAAAGGTGCAAATGGTGAATCACATTGAAAAAAATTGAAGCAATAATTCGAAGATCAAATCTGTCGGCGGTTTTGACACACCTGCAAAACCTAGACTGTACAATCGTTGACAAGCATAATCTCGAGGATAACATGATCTCAGATATGCAAAAAGGCTCAAGAATTGGCTCAACCGGAATCAGGTCAATCCCCCTCTCCAAAATTGAACTGGTAGTGCATGACAAAGACGCTCATAAGGTAATCGAGGTCATCACAAGAGATTCTGACACGTCATCAAAACCCATAGGTAAAATCTTTGTTTCAGAAATGACCGAAGTTGTAGATATGTCAACCTCTGAGGCAGACAAAGACCTGGAAACAAATCCATTCCAAACTGCGCCTTACAAAACAACGAGAAACAGGCTTGTCTCACTACAAAAACATACGCTTGCAAGAGTAGAAAGAATCTATGATGAAAACAAGGAAACTCTCATGGTCAATTATCGGATAAAGTCATTTAATGACTTTATCAATCATTGTGTTGCGACGCATCTGAACACCATGGAAAGGCAGCTCAAACATCCTGAGATCATATACGACAACAAATTCTAGCAATCAAATTACGTCTTCTCCCTCGCTTCCAGAAGATATGTCAACTGCCCTCAAAACTGGGGAGACAAAGATCTTTCCTATCTTAGCGTTTGCCCTTATGACATTTATGACATCGTCTTCTTTTATTTCGGGAACAATTACTTGCAGTACATACTTGTCGGCAAATTGGGGAACAAACACCTCGGTTCCTTTTGCTGTGTGAATCTCTGGGGGCGGATTCTTACCTCTGCCCCTCATCTTTGTGACTGTTAGACCGCCAATTTTGATCTTCTTGAGTGCCTCGCTGATTGGCATTACATCATTTCGTCCAAGAAATGCTTCAATTCTTATCATTGGTTGCTCTGCTTTCTTCTTGCAAATATTGTTTTCACAAATTGTATAACAATTGTATAACAATATGCAAGCTAACCAAGCTATCATTATTAATAATGACTCAACCTGATCACTGATGGCAATAGACAGTGGTGATACGGCATGGATCCTAATAGCCGGAAGCCTTGTGCTGCTAATGATTCCAGCGCTTGGGCTCTTTGAGGCAGGACTTTTACGAAGAAAGAACACCGTATCAATTTTTATGCAGATATTCACAGGTCTTGCACTTTTGAGTGTGATGTGGTT
>SBBK01000030.1 GCA_005240025.1 archaeon | reverse complement strand
GGATTGAAACTGAAAATGACCAAACTTATAGCGTAGACAATGTAGACAAAGATTGTCGACATTGTCTACTGTAAAGAATCCATTTAATCATGGATCTGGAGTTCCCCCACCATATTTGGCTGGAAGAAAACATCACATTGAAGCGTTTCAAAATATGCTAAAAAGCATAGAATCCCAAAAACCGGCATTTTGGAGGAATGGTAGCCTGCTATCGCTCGAATATGTTAAATACTATAAAGTACTATTTCCTATTATAGAATGACCTTTCTATTACAGGAAATTAGGGTTTTAAGATATGAGCTCGCCACATGATATAATTACAAATTATGCTGTGAGTAGAGGCTGGGTACTGCATGTTCCTAGAAGAATCAGGGGCAGGCAGCCTGACTTGGCATTTAGCAAAAATGGCAAGCTTGGATTGGTGGAGATAAAGGGGGAACGGGCAAATATTGACTCGGCAATAGAGCAGGCGCTTCACTTTAAGAATGCAGCAAATTTCTCATACCTTGCCTTTCCAAAAAAGGCCATAACGACAAAACTAAAACAGCTGTGCAGATCTCTGGGGATTGGCCTTTTGGAGGTGGATGGGCAGGTAAATGAAATAATAGCCCCAATAGAATCAAAAGCCCTTGACTCCATCAAGGAAAAATTCCGCATTCCCATACCAGCAAAAGAACCCCAGATAAAGAAAAAAAGCTCACTTGAGAGACTGTTTCGATCAAAGACTCTGGTTTTGATTTTGAAATTATTGTTTTTGAATTCAGCGCGCGAGTTCCACCTAAATGCCATCTCTGATATGATAGGAGTCTCTGCATCGACTGTCTACAAAGAACTTGGCAATGTCTATCCGCTCGACTTGGTTAGCAGGACAAAAAAGGGCTTGATGGTCTTCTATAAGATAAACAAAGGCAGTATTGCTTATGAGGAGCTGCGAAGGGTATTTTTGAAATTTGAGTTGGCAGATGAGCTGATAATGCAGGAGCTGGAAAAATATCCAATCAAATATGCCTTGATCTACGGCTCCTTTGCAAGGGGCACAGAAACGGAAACCAGTGACATTGACCTGCTAGTAGTCGGGAATGTTGGCCCAGACTTGATTTATGGGTCGGTATCAAAACTTGAGACAAAAATAGGAAGAGAGATCAATGTTACAGTGTGGACCGAAGGCGAGTTTGATCAAAGGGTAAAAGAAAAGATTGCGCTGCTGCAAAATATTGCAAAAAACCCAATAATCATGGTGAGAGGGGATGAAAAAGAGTTTACAAGACTTGTTAGATGAGGGACTGATTGAGCAGTTCACAAGCACGCCGCCTCAAATAAAAGAAAAGATGGAAATTGCACAGGCAGATGTCATGCTGGCAAAGGCAGATATTGTAAATGCTACTGGCCGCGCCGTGGATTGGGTCTACACCAAAGCGTACAATGCAATGCTTCAGGCAGGAACTGCTCTCATGTGTTCAAGAGGATTTAGGCCAAAAAGGCAGTCTGGCTCACACCACTTTGCGGTGGAACAATTCCTAAAATCAGAGTTTGCCCAGGACATTGCAATAGATGTACTCAATGCGTTCGGAGTTGCAAGAAGCAGCAGACACGCTACCGTCTATGATCAGATAGGAACGATAAGCAAATCCCAGGCAGAGTATCTCATTGTACAGACAGAATCGCTTGTTGCTTCCGCAAAATCTATACTGAAAATCGATTAAGTTTTTGCTTGATTTATTGATGAAAACAGGTAAACATTGCAAGAAAGTATGAATTTTATGATTTTTTTAAAGGCGAATTCATAAAACAAATTAGCTCATAAACTTCATCAAATTTTTGAAGATTATGAGTTGTAAACCTATGAATTATTTAAAACGATAGAAAAATCGATTTTTGAAAATATGTCTATGATTTGATAGATAATTTGGGTTTGTATGAATCATAGAATAGTCTGATCGGAATACATTTTTCACTTACCATTATGATGTATGAATCTGAAATTAAATTTCTGAAAATTTGTAGGAATAATCATCAAAATTTTGGCGATATCGTAGAATGATACAACGTATGATGTTAAACAGCATTCTAAAACGACGTTAGAAACAAAAAATATGGCAAAAAAATTGTCAAAAAAATAACGGCCCTTAAAATATGGGGGTTGATAAGTTCGCATCAAAATATAATTCAAGATTTTCAAGTCCGGTATTGGACACATCTGACTTGGCCATATGGAAAAATTAGTTTTTCAATAAACTTGTTTGTGCGTTCCAACTCTATAGAGGATGATTGTTCTGATTTCCCAGTTCACAGAACAAAGTATTCTATATTGTGAACCTATGTCGTATCCGTAAAAGCAGTTGTATCTGCCAGTTTTATGTCTGCCCATACTGGTAGGGTCGCTTGACTCTATCAACTCCCCATCGTTTCAAGTACCTTTCTTGCAAGCTTGAAGATAGTTTTTTGAATTGTTTGTTGAATTGTTCTTCTTTTGGTATTTTCCACATTTGCCTATTACCCTGTATAAACGACGATGTCTTTATCGCCTAGTTTTTGTTTTGGAGGATTTTTTTGTATTTTTCTAACTCGTCTAAAAGCTTGTGTAGATCTTTAGTACACAAATTTGGATCTGCCTTTTCTTACCTGATCTATGGTTTCTTCCTCTTCTGGCCAGAGTTTATCGTCTGTCTTTTCTTCATTGTTCATCTTTGCTTTTAACATCTATTTTCAATCTTCTTTTTGAATAATTAATGGTTTGTGCACAAGGAAGGAATCATTCCATATCATTACTGGAATTTTGCATGTCTGAAACTATACTCTGGATCTTCAATCCTGTTTGTTTATTTTCTATTTGGTTTGTTCGTGCCATATTGGACCAGATCTCCGTCTCTGAAAAGATGTCAGAAATACGATTTGCGAATTGCTCGTGTTTTGTCAAGTCGCCATCTAGTCCAAAAACCTACAGGCTGTCTTTGTGTTGTCTTCTGAAAATCTTTTTTGAATGGTCGCGTTGGCATGTTCTATTTTCTTTTGTGGATATCGATCTTTGTCATTTTCTCAAAAGGTCAGATTCAATATAAGATGGTCAAAATTTTGTTCGTTGTGGTGTGTCATAAGAAGCGCAGAGAGAGGGATTTGAACCCTCGGGTGCTTGCGCACACAGGCTCTCAAGGCCCGCGCCCTGCCGAGCTAGGCGACCTCTGCGGAATTCGAAGTGCCTAACCACTTAAAATTTGTAATGTAATCTTTGATAGTATCCAGAATTGAAAGAAAAGAAAAGAGATGTTTTAGTCGTGTGCGTGTGGGTTTTCTCCGCCCTCTAGTTTGACATATGTACCTGCAGCTTTCTCGTGGTGTTCAAGATTTGATTGATCAACCTTGATGGCCAGAGGTGGACAGACTGAGACACATGCCATGCACCAGATGCAATCGTGCTCTCTGATTGGATCTGCCTTGTCGGTCTTGTCCTTGCGTTCTTCCTTTACTGAAGAACCTGTTCCTGCAAAGGTTTTTCCAACTACGTCTTTTGCCGGAATGTCCATTTCAGTTCTGTACCACTGAAATACCTGCACCGGACATGCCTCAATGCATGCGCCATCGGCCACACAGGAGTCCCAGTCTACTGCAACCATGGTTCCGCTAACACCTAATGGCACCTGGGTCTCGCCCCGAGCCTTGTATGCTGCAATTACAGCCTCGTCTGAAAAACATTCAGCGTCGTTTCTTCCCGGCCCCCACATAAAGTGGAAGTGCTCGCCATCAGCATGGAAAATTTTGCCTATTGGTTTTAGTCCTTGTGGGAAATGTTCGTCTATTGGCATAGGACTATTC
>SBBK01000141.1 GCA_005240025.1 archaeon | reverse complement strand
GTTTATGAATCTTTGATTTGGATTTTAAAAAAACCGGCACGGCCCAAGGATCCCAGAAAAGACGCCTAATTTGTGCAGAATTTGGATGAAGGCGCGGTTTGTCGGTCATTTTTTAAAAAAAATCGCGGATTTTGGCAAATTTTGAGCCGCCAAGGTTTTAATCGTTATGCGGGCAAATCAAGAGCGTGAAGTTCACCCAGATCTCCGAGCCCGCAACAGAAAAACCACTCGTAATTGCCGCACTACAGGACATGGGAAACATTGGGAACATTGTAGTGGATTTTGTAAACAGATCAAAAAAGACCACGCCGTTCAGGCTTGCCGAGGCGAGCAGGCTTTCGTATGTTTTGGACAAGGGCGGATATGTCGAGATACCACAAGAAGTCTGGAATTACAGGTACGCAAAAAACATCATAGTTTTTGGCGGAGGACATGGCCAGCCCCAGACAAGCGACGAGCTCCATGAACTATGTCAGGACGTGATAAGTGTGGCAAAAAAGCATTCAGTCAGGTTCATCTATACCGTCGGGGGATTTCACACAGACAGGCGGGTCGGCCAGGATCCGCAGACATTTGTGACTACAACTTCGCAGGAGCTGACCGGCCAGCTTGAGAAAATTGTAAAGATGACCCCCGCAAAATCCGTAATCACCGGATTTAATGGTTTGATACTTGGGTACGCCAAGCTTGCGGGCATCTATGGGATTGGCCTGTACGGCGAGCTGGACGAGCCGGCAATCCCCCAGTATCGAACGGCAAAAAGCGTCATCAGGACTCTGGAAAAGCTGACCTATCAAAGCTTTGGAAATACCGACGAGCTTGATATGATGGCAGGCGAGATCGACAGAAAGCTCAGGTCTGACTGGAAGGACTAGTGCTTGTGCATGTCTGATTTTGTCAGGTCGTGACAGTCGCAGCCGCACAGCTCGGTTTTGTGGTTGTTTTGGCAGTCGATGCACTCGTAGTGCTTGTGTTTCTCGCAGCTTGCGCAGATCATGATATCATTTGGCATCTGGCATATTTTAGGAATTCCATTTTTGTGCAGATTGGCGCAAAAGCAGTCAGGCCGGAAGCCTTTTGAAAAAACGGATGTTTTTGTTCCCACGACTAAGCTTGATTTTGGTAGGCGGTCAGCCTTGAGTATGTGGTGTTGTGCTGGTTCTTTTTTCCTTGTAGAATCTGACCGCATCATCTCTTTGGTATTGGATAAACTGGATCAGAGGTTTTTCCGGATCGTGTATTTTTTTGTGACACTCGTAGTGAACAAATGCTATAACCTCAGGATAATACGAAACATGATGTTTGATTAGCGCAAATTCTTTTTCAGGTTTTTCAAAGCACACTATGCACCGATCGTCAGAATTTAAGAATTTGGCAGGCATCGTTCGCTATGGTGGACATCGCATAAATGTTTTGTCGCAATCATGCGAGTTCGCGAGCGCTTTCTTCAGAAATGTAATGTTCACGCGTATGAATCGGCATTGTTTTTCTGAATGTGTAATAATGTGTAGCTATTCGAAAATTCTGCCATAGAAATTTATTTATGATGGTATGATTCTCGTAATTTCGTTTGATTACGAATTTTGTCTAGTGATGCGTGGAAGGAGGATGACGAAGTTCATGTGCGCTACAAGTTCGTAGGCACCCACAGGGCCTCAGAAATCCGCTGTACGTACCTGCAATATCTGAACCTCAAAATGCTGCCCAATATTGAATACTGCAAAATAATCGAACCTGTTGACCCGCAAGATAAAGAACCCGGGAGCATCTAACGTCTATACGTCGATTTCGCTTTTTTCCAGCATCGATGCGCAGACCCCGTAGTATGCGGACGGCTCGATCTCCTTTGCAAACCCCTTGTCTATGTTGATAAGGTAGATGTTGTCTAGCCTGGCATTTACGATATCGCCGTATTCTATTGGCGGGTTTTTGTAGAATTTGTCGCACAGGAGCTTTATTTTTTTAATCTCGGCTTCCGGCCTTAGCGAGGGGGGCTTGAGAAAAATCCGGTGTATTGGCAGTATTCCAATTACTGGCGTGGCAAGCGAAAAATCGGTGCAAAACTTGCTGTAGCGGGCAATCTTGCTGATTATTCTTGCCACGTAGTAATCTATGGTATCAAGGGCGTGCTCAGGCGGCGTAAAGCCGGTCTCTATTTCTATGATGGAGATGCGGTCGCCTTTTTTTGCATAAATGTCGCACACGAGGGGGCCGGCAAGAGGTCTTTCAACATCTACTGTGTAACCTTTTGATATCAGGGTTGCAGAACAGATCAGCTCCAAAACCGAGTGGTTAATCTTGACCAGGTTTTGCTCATACAGGTCTATCAGACGCTGCCGCACAAAGTTTAGTTTTGGTACATCGCCGTTTTCCAGTTGCGACGCAAGCCTGTTTGTGACGGTGTAGACGTCGTCGCGGAATTTCTCTAAATCCAAAATTCAATATCTGGTACTGGCACTTGGTTTATCAAGTTTTTTGAAAATTTATCTGATTTCCTTGACCTTTGCAGAGGCCTGCGGCGGGGAGTTTACTGGTTTGACTGTGACCTTTACTGTGTCCTTTGCAGTGCGTCCCCCGTCGTCGCTTACCGTCAGCTCAAACACCAGCACCTTTGTCTGGTTGTTGTCCACGTCTGGTGCCGTAAATGATGGCTTTGCTATTGTATCTGATGACAGCTCTACCTGCTCTCCGCTAAGCTGCCTCCAGCTGTACGAGATCTGGTGCCTCATTGGGTCTTTGCCGGAGCCGGCCAGAGTTACCTCGGTCTGCTCCCTTACAGTTTGGTCGTCCCCTGCAGATACCAGCAACCTCTTTCTTATTTCGCCTTCGACTGTGACATCAACTGAGACTGTCTCGCTGTCGTCCTGGCCGTCGTTTGCCACAAACTCGAATGTAAAGACGGTGTCATCTTCGACACCAGGTGCCACAAAGCTGATGACCAGATCTTCTGTCGAGGACAGCTCGACCTGGGGTCCGTCCGTCTGAGTCCAGGTGTATGTGAGCGGGTCGTCGTCCTCGTCGTTTGCCTCGGCTGCCAGCTCCACTGTTGCACCTATATCTACTGTCTGGGATTCACCGATGCTTGCTTCGGGAGGCGTGTTTACTGGTATTACGGTTACTGTAACGGTATCCTTGGTCGGACCAAGTCTGCCGTCGTCAACGCTTAGCTCGAATACCAAAACCTTGACCTTGCCGTTGTCCACCTCGGGTGCGGTAAACGAGATGCTTTGATCATCCTCGGAATAAATCTCGACTCTCTCGCCACCTATCTGGCGCCAGACAAATGCGAGATCCTCGCCTTCAGGGTCCTCGCCGTATCCGCTAACCGTTACCTCTGTCTGTTCATCTACTGTTTGGTCGTCGCCAGCAGAGGCGGCGGCCCTGAGGTTTTCAGAATATATCGTAATTGTTACATCGTCAGAGCCCTCGCCGCCGAACCTGTCTCTGGCAGTAAGCTCAAACGTAAACTCGGCCACTTCCCCGCTTGGAATGTCCGGGGCCAGAAAACTTGACTGAGATCTTGATGGGTTCATTATCGTTACTTCGTCACCATCCACCTGCGTCCAAGAATACCTGAGGAAGTCAAAGTCCGAATCCTCGGCAGTGCCCGTCAGGTGGACTATTCTGTTTCCAAGGGTTCTTTTGTCCTGGCCTGCATCAACTGACGGATCATCGTTGACTGGTCGGACCCTGACAATTATGGTGTCGGTTGCGGTGCCCCCGCCTTCAGTATAACATGAAAATCTAAATGCTGTCGGAACAATCTGTCCGTTTGGAATCTCCGGTGCGACAAAGGTCACATCTGCATCTGCAGTGGATGACAGCTCCACTACCGGGCCAAGGGTCTGCCTCCATTTGTAGCTGAGCTCCCTTTCCAGCATGTCGTCGCAGACTCCTTCCATTTCTACAGTATCGCCTTCGTCCACAGTTTGATCATTTCCTGCTGCCACAGAGAGAAGTGCAGGTCTTGCAGAGAGCACTTTGACCAGCATGTTGTCCTTGGCAAGTCCGCCAAAGCCATCGGTCACTACCAGCTGGAATCTGAGGACGCCACTGCTTCTTGGCATGGTCGAGGTATCAAATGTGGGGGTTTGGGATTCTGGGTCGTCCAGAGATACTGGAGGGCCATCAAGCTGGAACCAGTGAAAAGTAAGAGAGTCATCATCCGGGTCATCGCCGGTACCATCCAGTGTGACTTCGTCGCCTTTGCTTACTGTCTGATCAGAGCCGGCGTCTGCTGTTGGTGGCAGGTTTTCTGGCACGACGGAAACGCTGACAATTGCCGTGTCGACTTCGCCAAACGGATCCTCAACTGTCAGTCTGAATTTGAGAATCTTGACTTCGCCGTTGGCAACAGACGGTGCCGTAAACGTTGGTTCTGCTGCTTTGTTGGATGGCGACAGTTTTACCTTTTCGCCGCTGATCTGCTCCCATGTTATGGTGAGGTCGTCGTTGTCTGGGTCGATTCCTTCACCGGTCAGTGTAATTATTTCGCCTGCCCTTGCGATGTTTTGGGCCTGTGCTGTTTGCATTGCAAGAGGTACCATTAAGCTGAAAATTGCCAAAGTCAGTAGCGTGTAAAATTTCGACTGCAACATTTTAAACGTAAAAATGTCACCGATTAAAAGCTTTCGTTGGATTTTACACTTTGTTGATCGATTGTTTAGATCGAAGTTTTCTGGAAAAATCCAAACCAGATCGGACTGAGCTCAAGAATAGCTGATTTTGTACTTGGAGGATTTTGATATCTGGGGTTAACGGACAAGAC
>SBBK01000199.1 GCA_005240025.1 archaeon | reverse complement strand
GTCTGAGCAAGTTATCTTAAACTTTTTCAGAATTCGACCATGTTCTGGTATTGGTCAACTCTGGTTTGGATTTTGGCTTTGCTGGTTTTGAGAAGACCGTCGACGCCAAACTTTTCAACTGCAAACGAGCCCAATACGTTTCCATAAATTACCGCCTTTTTTATCTCGGCAAGGCCTGTGTCTTTTTTGCTTGCCAGATATCCGATCATTGCACCTGCAAATGAGTCCCCGGCGCCCGTCGGATCAACTATGTCTTCTAGGGAAAATGCTACCGAGGGAAAAATTACATCCTCAAAGAAGAGCAGGGATCCGTGCTCGCCTTTTTTGATTATGACGTATTTTGAGCCCCATTCCATCATCTTTTTTGCGCATTTTATGAGGTTGTGTTCCTTTGTGAGCAGTTTTGCCTCCTCATCATTTATGACAACGGCGTCCACGGCTTTTATCATCTTGATTACAGACGGCCGCTTTGTTGCAATCCAGTACTCGATAGTGTCGCACATGGAGAATTTTACGTTTTCAAATTCTTTGATTAGTGAGGTGTTCTGATCTGGGTCATTGTTGGCAAGATAGACAAATTCGGATTTTTTGTAGTTTTCAGGTACTGTTGGTTTGAAGCTTCCAAGAACGTTTAGTTCAGTTTTGTTGGTTGTCCTTTTGGTCAGCGTCAGGTCGTAGCTACCATCATAGCGAAATGTCTTGCCTTCCTTAACAACAAGGCCATCCAGATCAAGGTATTTAGCCAAAATTTTGTGGTATTTTTTTGGAAAATCAGAGCCAACAACGGCAATCAGGCCGGTGTCAACAAAAAAGCTAGCAGATATGCCAGCAAACGTTGCCGCACCCCCAAGAACATCCTTTAGAACAGTGTTTGAGGTCCTAATTGTATCCAGTGCGGTTGAGCCAAAAACTGTAAGCAATATCTGGCAAATTATGTATCGTGTATAAATTCTCTAGTCTGGTCTTGTGTTGGATAGTATGTAAATGGCACATCAATTGATGCAAAAAGCATCTGGTATTTTGTTACACCCTCGATTTTTATTTGTGGGTTATCGAAGATAACATCGGTGTCTCTAAGGAATGTGCCGCTTGCTGTTGTCTTGCCAAGTGCGGGAAGCATGAATGGATCCAGCTCTCCACTCCCCAAGTTTTGGTCGTCTGCGTATATTGTAAATTCGGTTTTGCCTGCATTAAGGACAAGCAAGGACGGGTTATCAAATTCGATTTCCAAGTTGTGAAGCGCACCACTTTCGGATGTTTTAATTAACTTGCTTTCTGCTACTGCGACGTTTATCTGCGATGCCAGGGCATACTGTGTGTAGCCAAACAAGGCCATCCCGATTATGGCTGCTATTATTGCAACTGCTTTTTTACCCACGCTTAATAATCAGAAATTGACTTTTGTGCAGGGGTGCGAAAAATTTTCTGATAATATGTGTAAAAGTTTTGATCCGTTCTTTAAGCTACTTAGAGCTAGCAGAATAAATGAAAACGCCGTACTTTTAGTGTAAATGGCAAAAATACGGCTCAAGCTAGGCCAAAATGAGGTAGAGATAGAGTCACGTGATTTTTACATAGACAATGACACAGCGGCCCAGGTTATTGCCGATCTTACCACAAGGCTTGAGGAAAGCAGAGTTGTGGTACAAGAGCCTGCAGATGAGATAAGGCAGACCTATCAGGACAATGTGAACTATTTGAAAATGCTAAAAGATGCTGAGGTTCACGAGCCAGAGTTTTCAGAACCAGTGCCGGTTTCATCAAATGAGTTGCCATCAAAAATCGAGATTCTGGAAAATGATTCATTTTTTGCCAGGCCACGAACCGTTTCTGAGACTGTAGAGCAGCTTAGAGAGTATGGGTGGCGTGCAAGCCCCCTTGATGTGGCCAAGGTACTGGCAAAGATGGCGTTTCATAGGGAGCTCGGGAAGAACTTACAAGAAAACAAGACATTTTATTTCAAGCAGTTAATTGCCTGAGTTTTCATAGTTACAGGAAGAACACCTGGTAAGTGTTGTTCCATCGAGGTGATCAAAGTGGGTGTTGCATTTTTTGCAGGTATGATGCATCTCAAAATACCCGTCGGGCTCTTTTTGTCCCACCTGGAATGAGTCTAGGTCGACACTTTTGCATTTGATGCAACGGCAGCCACAGTCACACTTCATGTGTCATATTCTACCTGTTGTGTTAATAATTTATTTCACTGATGTTTTGTAAAACTAGTGGCAAAAAAGCGAGTCATACCCATAGAGATTGACGATCATTTTAGACTGTTTGGTAAAGAACCGTGGGAGGTTGACTATGGGGAAAAGTGCCCCATTTGTAACGTCAGGATAGACGAGTATGGTTTTTGTTCGTGTGGTTCTAGCGGTGACTAGTCCAAAGTCGCGTGCCTAAAACCATTGCAACACCAAAAACCAGAATTGCGGCAATTGGGAATTCTGGTACTGCCGAGACTCCAATTATCTCGACTTTGCCTGTCTTGTTTGGCGTTATGCTCAGTATGGTGTGACCGTCTGTATACTGTCTTTCGTGTTTGTGTATTTGTTCATCGTTGAGAAAGACCTCATATGGGCCCCAGAGTAGTTCTTGTGGGATGATCAGTGTGACGTGTTTGTTTGCTTCTTTGACCTCAAAGGTTATCATTTTGTTTGGCTGATCAAATTCAAATGATTTCAGATCAGCCCTGGTTATTATTTGGACATTAAATTTTTTGTCTTCCCATTTTACTTGTTTTGCGAACTCGGTTTTGTCAAGCTCATACTCTATCTTTACTTGACACCCATGACACCTGATGCCGTCAAGACCAGCAATGTCAACTGGGTTTCCGTTTGTATATACAAAGTCTACCGTGTTAGGGAAAAAGAACGAGGTGCTTGCCACATATGAATAATTCCACGACCACGTGTTGTCCTTTTTTGTCAGGGCATCAGCCAGATCGTATTCAACAAAGACCCTGAGATTAGAGGGAAAGATTACAAATGACGCCTCCTTGCCGCCAGTCTCGGCATATAACGCGGCTGCGCCATCCTCGTCGGTTACTTGCAGGTTGTCAAAATCGGTTCCGATTATACTTAGTTGTTGTGGGGTATCATTTGGTTCTACAACATGGATAATGTGCGCACTTCCATCTTCACTTATTGTGATTTTGACTGATTGTACGGCAGGCACCCCCACAGTCAGCTCTTGGCCGAATGCTGCGCTGCCCAGGAACAATACAATGGCAGATATGCCTAAAACTAGTATTTGCAATTTTTCACCTATTCAGAAATGGATACTTTGAGCATTTTGATGTCTTCCAGCGGGCAGTCATTTCTGTCTCGTTTCTGGCCAACTATCAGGTCTGCGACATCCATTCCATCGAGGACCTCGCCAAATGCCGTGTACTGCCTATCAAGGAATGTGCTATCAGTAGTGACAATGAAGAATTGCGAGCCTGCACTGTCTGGATCCATGGCCCTTGCCATCGAAACCACACCTCGGAGGTGTGAGCGGGGATTAAACTCGGCATTTATTGTATAGCCTGGGCCACCCATACCCCATCTACTTTTGTCAGGCCTTTTCGTGTTTGGATCTCCCCCCTGTATCATAAAACCAGGGATAACTCTGTGGAACAATGTACCATCATAGAAGCCAGACTGGACTAATTTCTCAAAGTTTCTTACCGTTTCCGGCGCAATATCAGGCAGTAATTTAAATAC
>SBBK01000018.1 GCA_005240025.1 archaeon | reverse complement strand
TGGAATCAAAATCTAGTTCAGCCTGATACAGAGCAAAACACTCACAGATTGGGAGATCAGGAAAAATTTCGTATGGGAGAAACCATCCACAATAAACAAAAAATAATACGCACCCTATGACAATTAGCCAGTACGCGATACAGCAACTCCTTTTCTTTCATGGACTGTCATGGTATGATCACTGATCCTGATCTGTCGGTATTATCTAGTCTAAAAAACGGTCAAATTTTGACGGTTTCTAGGAAACCCTAAGCCAGTGCCCTGACAAAGGATCTCTTCTTTACGTCCACTATTCCGCTGTAAAGAATTCTAATGGATGGGAGAGCCAAAAACGGCAAAAACAGAGGCAAGAGGTGCGGTTTCTCAAACACACACCCGTTATCCTTGAGAATAGAGTTCAGGTGCACGAATTTCCCCAAAACGCTATCAAACTGCCCAGACGATATGATTCCGGCCACTTGTAGTGGCATAGATGACAGAACTTTGCCGTCCCTTACAACCACGAGACCCCCCTGAGTCCCGACGAGATGGTTTGCAGCAGTTGCCATGTCCTGCTCGTTTGAGCCAATTACTATCATGTCATTTTCATGAAAGCACCAAGTAGACGCAAATGCGCCTATTTTTGCACCAAAATTCTTTAGAAATCCGATCGCGTGTTTGCCTGAACCGTGCGTCCTATCAAAGGCGGCCACCTTCCAGATGTCTTTGTCTTCGGATGCTACTACGTTACCTTCTTTTGTGGCAAGTTCGGCGGTGTTTTGTTTTGTGATTATTTCCGTTTCCATTTCAATCAGATTTGCCAGTACATGCGGGGCCTTGCTTTTTACCTCAAAGTCTTTTTTTGTAAAGGTTTTTGCAAGCTTGACTGTTTTTGTAATCCATTTTGGCAGTGTTGGTTTTCTGATTCCGGCCACAACGCTTCCATTTGATGCGACCAGCCTGCCCCCAACAAACACCTTTCTTGGCTTTATTTTTTCAAGATCATCAAAAACCAGCATGTCTGCAAACTTGCCTGGCGCTATTCCGCCAAGGTCCTTACTCATGCCATAGTAATCAAAGCAGTTTTTTGAGGCCATCGTTATTGCGTCTATCACATCCACCCCCAGACTCTTGGCTTCCCTAATGCAGTGATCAATGTGTCCGTGTTTTGTAATGTCTGCCGGATCCAGACCGTCTGAACAAAACATGAGTCTGCCAAGATATGGTTTTGTTGCCAAAACCTTGGGAATAATGTTTTTTAGATCGCGGCGAATTGAGCCTTCTCTCATCATCACCCACATTCCGAGTCTGAGCCTCTCCATTGTTTGCTCATAGTCAATAGGTTCGTGACACGAAAGGATTCCAGATGAGATGTAGGCGTTTAGCTTTTTGTCCGATGCGCCCGCAGTATGACCGTTTATGACGCAGTTGCTTTGAAGCATGTGTGAGAGTTTTTTCATTGTCTCTTTGTCACGTGTTGTGACCTTGGTCCATGAAAAAACTTCGCCTAGTCCAACCACGCCATCAAGACGTATGGCAGATTTTTGTTCCGCAAGGCTCAGTGTTTTTGCACGACTGAATTTTCTGTCAACCGGCAACCCGCCGGGAGCCACATGAAAAATTCGAATTGGCAGTCCCGATGATGCCCTGACAAATTCCCTGAACCCCCTAAACCCACACACACTCACCATATCGATTGGATCAGAAAAAAGACTAGTAGTACCACAGAGGAGGCTGTGTTTTGCAAGCTCGTCAGGCATCACAAACTGATCTATGTGGATGTGCGGGTCTGCAAAACCCGGTGTGAGATATTTGGCCTGCAGATCAATTATTGCGGTGTTTTGGTCAACGGTGTGAGTGGCATCTGGTCCGACGTATGCAATTCTGTCTGCTACGATTGCAACTTGGGTTTTTGGGATTATTTCTTTTGTGTATACGTTGACAAGTGAGCAGTCCTTGAGAACCAGATCGGCCTTTTTGTCACCCATTGCAACTGCATTCAATGGCATGATCATTGCAGCAAGATTAGAAGGCACAGTCTGCGATTACAACAAACCATATTTTTTAAGTTCCGATGCACTAAGCATACATTAAATTACCAATCTTGTCGCTGTCTGCTATGAACGTACCCAAGGAGATAAACAGGTACTGCCCCAAGTGCAAAACCCACACCCTACAAAAGGTCGCCCTATACAAGGCAGGAAAAAGGCGTGGTTCTGCAATAGGCGAACGCAGACACGAGGAAGACAAAAAGGGGTACGGCGGACAAAAGTTCCCAAAACTAGCAAAACCTGCCAAGACAACCAAAAAACAAACTTTGATTTTTACATGTCCCCAATGCAAAAAGAAATCTAATAAAAGGGGTATCAGGCTCAGAAAACTCGAGTTGGTAGCACATTGAAAAAATCCCATACATTGATTCCGCAGCCAAAAAGCAAGTTCCAGAAGGTACAATGCAAGGAATGCAGTGCCGAAAACATTTTGTTTTCACATGTCACAACCACCGTTACCTGCAAGTCTTGCGGAAATGTGATTGCAGAGCCAACCGGTTCAGTTGCAAGAGTTCACGGGACCGTTTCAGGCATTCTTGATTAGGTCGCGTTCGTTTTTCGTGTTCAGATTTAATGCGATTCTCTTGTCATCAAGTATGACAAATGTTTCTCTGACGTCGGCAGTAATTTTTTTCGGATTGACAAGAGAGATGCCGGTATAACAGCAGGTTTTGCCCCCAAAGTTTGTCAAAAACTCACAGTTGCTTCCAAGTGTATCCATCAGTTCTTTTGTCACAAGAATGCTTTGCCACGTAGAATTTTTTTCGCGTGCAGATACAATCCGAGTGATTATCTGTGAGTCCAAAAGCGGCATGTCTCCAGATATTACGAGGGTCGGCTCGTTTAGTTTTGATAGTGCAAGGCGCAAATCCGACACATAGTCACGACCTGCGGTTTTTATTGTTTCGACGCCGTATTTTACTAAAAGATCGTTTGCCCCTGGCGAGTTGGGGCTTGTTGCTGCAACAATTTTTGAAAAACACCCAGACTCCCTTAG